>JBKACM010000206.1:0-4561 GCA_046269335.1 Alphaproteobacteria bacterium
GCGACTTTCGTCACTGGGAGTGGCATCACAGGACCGGCTGCCGACCCAAGCAGAACCGAGGCATGGTGGGGGAAGTAGCGGGCGACGAGGGCCTGGCGCATTTTCCGGCGATTCTCGGGGATGGCGACGAGGAATTCGAAGCCGTCGGTGAACCGGGCGAAGACCTGCCCCATGTCGCCGACGAGCGGCTGGGATTGCAGGGAATCGATTCCGGAGGAGCCATGCCGGGTCGCCAGCCAGAAGCCATCCTTGCGCAGGTAGAAGAAAGGATTCTCCGGACTGTTTTGATCATCATGTTTCCGGACGATTTCGAACCGTGCCGTGAACCTGTCCCGCAACTCCCTGCACCAGGGGATTAGGTCGGGCGTGGCGATTCCCTCGTCGATCAGGTCAAAAACCGCCAGGAGCAGGAGAGGTTTATGGGGCCGCTCATGACGTTCGTCCCCAACGCCGATCACTCCGACGTTGAGGTCGTAAAGACGTTCGATGGCGGTATCGAGTAGCACGGCGGCAGTGAAGCGGGAATTTTGATAGCTTGAAAGGAGAAAGCGGGTGTTCGGAATCATCTGACGGCCTTGATTTTCCTAGGATTTCGGCGAGCAAGCGCGGACTGGAATGGACGTCGGATGGCATATACCCATCCGATCCAGGCGGAAGGTCCGGGGGGGCATTCCGGAACATGCACCAAGCCAGGAGGTAGATCGGATTCGGCTCGCCCATTTCCCGCCGGAGGCCATCGATCACGGTGGTGAAAAGCAGGACAGGAAGGACCTGGCGGGTTTTGCCGGGTTCCGAGCCACCGAAATACTGGAAATTGAGGGGATTGCCCGAGCGGATCCGCTGGAGGATCTGGGTAACGAGTTCCCGTTCTTGTGAAATCGGGATTGCCGGTATGTCTTCCGCGAGGATAGCGAGACGGGGCAGACGCAGCCACTCCGTAAGCCATTCTGGATCAGTATTTTTCGACAGAACCGGAACCTCGACCGACGGGCTCGGCGAAACCGGGTTTCCAGGATTGGCGGAATGCAGGTGGGGTCGCGGGACGAAGACGCCGGAAAGCAGTTGAAAAAAGGTGCGACGGATCATGGCGGGCGGATACCTCGCAAGAATGCCGCAGGGGGGTAGGACAAATGCGGGGGCAGCCTGAGGATTTCCGCAAAAAAAATCAGCCTTCCACTACTGCCAGCAACTGCCGGGCGCGGCTGACGGCCATGAACCAGGAGAAGTGGTCGTAATCGGTGGCGAGGTCCTTGTGCAGGGGCATGCCGACCAAGATCACGGCCTTGGAGTCGAGGCCCTTGGCCTTGTGGATGGAGGTGTGTCGGATGCAGCCGGGAAAGTCCTCCTCCTCAATGCATTCGCGCAGGTTGCGGGCAGCGAGCACGCGACGGTCGCCGAGCGGACTCTTGGCGATGTCGGACTGGGCGTGGAGGATGAGGACGTCGGAGGGATCGCAGAGGCCGGATTTCTTCCAGCGGGTGAGGATGGATTCGACGAGGGCGGAGGCGTCCGTGCCGACGGCGAGGGTGTGGATTTCTGGGTCCGGGCCTTCCGGGAGGTGGTCGCCACTGCCGAGAGCCGCGATCATGTCGGCGGTGGCGGTGCTGGTGTGGTCGCGGAAGAATTGCCAGAGCGGTCGGGTGTAGCGAACTGCGGGTTGCAGCCGGACGTGCGCGGGCTGGGACCATGTGGCGGTGAGGACTGCCGGGTCGAAGCGGTCGGCGGCACGGAACGGAGGGCGCTGGGCTGCATCGTAGAAGATTCCGGCAGGGGATGCGCACCCGTCGCTAAGGAGATACTGGTAGATGTGCCACCAGCCGCCGGATTCTGCGGGCAGGGTGTCGATTTTCTCGTGCCAGCAGGTGTCGTGGTCCTGGCCTTCATCGACGACGAGAGCATCGAAGACTGGCCAGGATTTCCGCTGAGTGGGCTCGCGGGATATTTCCAGAACGTGGCGGGGAAGCTCGATTTCGTAGAACGAGCGGATGGCTTCCACCGGGCTACCGGGCGCAGGAGCGGTGGCGGATTTCCCGGCGAGGGCACAGAGTTCCAGGAAGAGTTCCTCCCACCCGCGAACGACGACTTCGCCGCGTTCGAGCTGGCGGAGGGCAACGAGTCGGCGCAACTGGGCGGTGAGTGCCTTGTTGTAGGTGAGAAAGAGGACGCGTTGACCTGCTCCAGCGCGGGCGTGGCGGAAGGCGAGTTCGAGAGCGTGCCAGGTCTTGTCGGTGCCCGTGCCGCCGTGAATGAGGAGTTGGCGGTTTTCCGAAAGCTGATCGAGCAGCGCAAAGCGGGAGAGAAACTGCCGTTCAAAGAGCAGCTCGGTGTGATCGATGAAGGCACGTTTCTCCTCCGGCAGGGAACCTTGACCGAAGGCTTCCAGCACGGCGCGCTTCTGGAGGGGATCGACGGTCTGGCGGGCGCGCTCGCCGAAAATCCGCAGCCATGTGGGGATCCAGTTTTCCAAGTCGTTGCCGGTGACCAGCCAGTGGCGCGGGATGCCTTGGAAATTCTCGATGTCGCCTGGGGCGACGACGCCGGGCACGCAGAGGGCCTTGGCGATGTAGGGTGCGTTGCCCTTGGCCTTGATCCCGTGAATCACGCCCTGCCACTCGGTGTTGAGTTGGGAGATCGGATCATCGTCGTGCGCACCTTCCCAGCGACCGGTTTCCGGAAAATGGCGTGGCAGGGTGGACTTCACCTCCAGCACCAGCAGCCCGCCCGCTGGGCCGAGGATGAGGAAGTCGCCCTCGCGCTGCATGCCGCGGGAGTCCTGATAGTAGTAGCCCCAAATGACGGTCCACGGGTGAGGCGAATCCGCCAACCCGCGGAGAAGCTCTGCCACCCGGATCTCGGATTGGTTACTCAGATGCGGTGGGCGATGGAGAATCCAGTCGATCATGGTTGCAACATGCAAGGGATAACAGGCTGGAAGGCGAATGAGCAAGGCTGGCTGCGGCAAAGGATCGAATGGATCTCCGTCTCCGGTGGTCTATCTCCATGTGAAGACGATCCTCGTCCCTGCTCTGCTGCTGTCGTGCATGTTGTCTCCGGTTTCCCCGGCACAGACCTGCCGCGAGGTCGTTCGCGACGCCTCCGGGCGGATCGTCCAGACCATCGAGCGCCAGAAGCAGGAGGGCGGGACGGAACGGGCGGTCATTCGCGATGCATCCGGACGAATCACCGGCACAGCCACCACACAAACCACGGCGGGAGGCGGTGGGCGCACGACATACCGGGATGCCAGCGGGCGGATCAGCGGCACGGCTTCGACCCAGGAGACCAACTCCGGCAGTACGAACACCACCTACCGGGATGCGTGCGGGCGATTGGCTGGCAGCGCCTCAACCAATCAGTCTGCGGGCTCTGGCAGCCGGACGCAGTTTCGGGATGCTTCGGGCCGTCTGACTGGAAGCGAAAGCACGCAGGGCAATAGGACCTTGACCACCACACGCCGCGACGCATCCGGTCGCATCACGGGAGCCAGCACGGGAAGCGGAAGTTGCGCGACCGGGATTCGGTTGCCGATGCCGCCGAGTCAGAAGAAATGAAGGTAACGAACTGTCATGTCGCCAATCAGGCTCGGCTATGCGGATCTGAGGACAATTACCACCATCACATTTTGGGGGCTATGGCAGCAGGCGTTTTGCGATCCGCATGCCATTGGTCAGAGAATGACCCTCTGCTGTCACCCAAAGGCACGGTATTTCGTGACGGGCATACATTTCCCGGGATCTCGGATTGCTCTCGATGGCGATGTAGCGGGCATGTTCGCCGTGGCGTGGGAATACTTTCTTATGGAGGAAGTGTTGTTTGATCGCCGGTGGATTCCACCAGCCTATGGGCGCGAAGCACGCATCCTCTGGTCGCCAGCCGGTTTGTGCTTCGATGCGGCCGAGGGTTCTCATCATCCAAGTTTCCGGGCGGGCGGTCATCAGGATGACCGTATAAGGACGCACTAACTCAACGAGCCACTGGCGGTATTGTTCATGAGCCAATCGTTTCTCCATGCGCACGGGCGGGGTGCCGTGAGCTGGGCTATTGGCCACCAGCGTGTAGTTGAGATCTAGCAGGATGATCGGACGTCGCGGCGAATCGGTTTCTTGTTGATTCATGACAGTCCCTCCACGTCCAGCCATGATTCCAGATCGGCGAGCGCGGCCCGGACGCATCCACCGCTGCCGACCGCGATGCGTAAAGCGGTCGCCTGATCGACCGGCCAGTGGCGGCGAAGCATGTCGGCGATGTCCTCGGTGGACGGTGCCGCGAGCTTGATCGACTGGAACCGCGTCTGGAACCGCTCGGTGAGCAGGTCGAGTTGCAGGTTGCTGGTGCCGATCACGGCCCGGCCCGCAGGCAGACGGTCGAGATAACTCAGCAGCAAGTCCTGTGCATCCCGCGTGCAGCGGTCCATTTCGTTGATGATCCGAACGGAATAGACGCCGAACAGCGAGCAGGTGCCGAGGCTGGACATCCACTGTTTCACGGTTTCGACGGTGACGAGCTTGCCGTTGAACTCTTCGACGGCGAAACGGGTGCCTGCCAATGCGTCGGCCACCAT
>JBKACM010000207.1:0-4530 GCA_046269335.1 Alphaproteobacteria bacterium
GTGGTTGCTTCCAGATGAGGTATCCAGAGTAGCAATCGCGTTGATAATGTGCCGACTTGTCTGCCCAGTAAATGTCAGCTTGCCATCCGTTGTCCCAGCCAGCCAAGAGCAAGGCGAGGTTTGAATAATGGCTACCGTTGCTCAAGTTGCAAAGGCATCGCTCCGTGGGCCCGAGTTGTGGCTTGATGGGCACCATGACGGGAAAGGTACGAAAACGATCGGTTCTGATTGCCGGCCACCGAACCAGCGTATCCCTGGAGGCCGAGTTCTGGGACGGCCTCCAGCGGATCGCTCGCGACCGGGCCGTGACGGTCGGCCGACTCATCGCCGAGATAGACGCGGGCCGCGAAGGCAATCTGTCGAGCGCACTCCGGGTGTTCGTGCTGAGAAACTGTCACGAAGCTGCGATAACGCACTCCGTTCCCGGGCATGAAGGGGGTGAGGATGGGGAATGAACTGACCGCCGACGACGTGGAAGTCCTTGAGCACAGGATCGCCTATCAGGGGTTTTTCCGCATCGACCGCTATCGCCTGCGCCACCGCCTGCATGCCGGCGGCTGGGGGCCGGAGATCACGCGCGAGCTGTTCGAACGGGGCCAGGCGGTGGCGGTCCTGCTGTACGATCCGGACCAGGATGCCCTGGTACTGATCGAACAGTTCCGCATCGGAGCCTACCGGGTCGGCTGGCGTCCCTGGCTTCTGGAGGTAGTGGCCGGCATCATCGACGAAAACGAAAGCCCGGAACAGGTGGTACGGCGGGAATCCCTGGAGGAGTCCGGGTGCGAGATCCAGGACCTGCTGTTCGTCCACTCCTATCTCGTCAGCCCGGGAGGAGCGACGGAAACGGTGCGCGTCTACTGCGGACGGGTGGACTCCCGCGGGGCCGGCGGCGTCCACGGCCTGATCGAGGAAGGCGAGGATATCCGCGTGGTCGTGATCCCCTCGAACGAGGTCCTTGCCATGCTGGAGCGGGATGAGTTGCGCAACAGCGCCACCCTGGTCGCCATCCAGTGGTTCGCCCTCAACCGGCAGAAACTGCGGCAGCGGTGGCTGGGGGCGGCGTAGCCCCCCCTCGTGCCGTAAGGATATTAGCCCGTCCGGCCCTCGTCCTCATGGAGGGCAATCTCCCGAAAAGCCTCGCTGCCCGCCAACAGCGCGTCATAGCTTCCGGCATCGACGATCCTTCCCGACTTCATGACCAGGATGCGATCGCAGCGACGGACGGTGCCCAGCCGGTGAGCGACCACCAGCAGGGTCTTTTGCCCGGCCAGGCGCTCGATCGCCTCCGAGAAAAGCCTCTCGGTGCGGTTGTCGAGGGCGGAGGTGGCCTCGTCGAGGACCAGTACTTCCGGGTCCCGGTACAGAGCCCTGGCGATGGCCACCCGCTGGCGCTGCCCACCGGACAGTCGGACGCCCCGCTCCCCGACCATGGTCCCAAGCCCCTCCGGCAGGCTTTCGATGAAGGCCTCCAACTGGGCGATGCGTACCACCTCGGCAATCCGTCGTTCGTCAATCGCATCGTCGACGATGCCGAAGGCGATGTTGCGCCTCAGGGTATCGTCCAGAAGAAACACCGTCTGCGGCACATAGCCAACGGTCCCCTGCCATCCCCTCATATCCTCGCGGAGGCTGACTCCGTCCAGCAGAATATCCCCTCTCTCTGGCGTCAACAGCCCAAGGACCACGTCGATCAGGGTCGTCTTGCCGGCCCCGGAGCGACCGACCACCCCCACCGTCTCCCCTCGTTTCAGGTGCAGTGTAATCCCCTCCAGAGCCGGACGCGCCGTTTCCGGATAGGTGTAGGTGAGGTCGGACAGGGTGAAGGTGTTCCAGGCGGGCAGCGGTGCCGGGGGCTCCGTTCTCGTCCGGGGGGGACCCATCGACGATAACAGCTTCAGGTCGTCGTAAATGAGATCGACGGACGGCGCTCCGAAACGGATGTGTTGCAGGCCGACCAGAATGCGGTTGAGGGACGGCATCACCCGATAACCGGTGTAGGCGTACAGTCCCACCAGCGGCACCAGCCCCGCCTCGGCCTCCTGGCTGCCCTTGCCGACCACCACCACCACTACCATGACCGCGATCAGCAGAGTCTCCAGGACCAGGCGCGGCAGGCTCTCGACGGTCGTGGTCAGGGCCTGGAACCGTGACGCGGCAAACCGTCCCCGGGCATAGGCGGCGACGAAATGCGACTCCCGACCCATGACCTTCAGGTCCTTGAAAGCCCCCAGTCCCTGGTGAATGGCCTGTACCATCGCCGCCATCAGGACGCTGGTGGTCTGGCCCCAGGCGTGGAGCCCCCGCCGTGTCATAGCGTAGAGGACATAGGTCACCGATCCCAGGGCCACCACCGCCACCAGAGTGGTCAGTGGTGCCTTCAGGAACAGGACCATCATCAGGGCGGTCAGGACGAACAGCTCGGCGAGAATGGAGACCAGAGAGGAAAGAACGGAGGTGAAGGCGACGCTTCCCGCCGATTCCAGGTTGCGCAGCATCTCGGCCGAATTACGGCGGAGGTGATGGACGTAGGGAGCTTCCAGATAGAGGGTGAACAACTCGCGGGCAAATCGAGCCCCGGACATCAGCGGGACCCGGGCCTGATAGTACAGAACCCGGGCCGACAGCAGATTCTTCAGGACGTAGAAGACCGCCACCAGCAGCGCCAGGAGAATCACCGGATCGACGACGCCAAGATACCGGGCCGCCTCCAGAAGCCTTTCCCCCTGGAGCCCCCCCCCCATGCGGCCACCATTGGTCATGACCTCCGCCAGGGCGAATACGGCGACAGCCGCCACCGCCTCCAGAACCGACAAGAACAGATTGGCCACGACCAGACCCAGCCATTGGCCTCGCGTGGTATCCGGGATGAAGGAGATGGCCCTGGCGATGGAGCGAAACAACATTATTCCCGGCCCGCGACGTAACGGCGCACGCTACCAGGAAACCCGAACCGGAGCGATATTTCTTCAGGGCAGTCGGGTGAACCCGATCGCCCTGGTTTGTTCTTGTCCCTCAGTCGCCGGGCGGGCGCGGACGCGCCCTTGGCTTGCGCGCGAACGATCGCGCGGGCGCTCATCGCGGTCTGGTATAATTCCTATTTTCACCCTGGATATTTCTTCCCCTAGAAAAGAGGAAAGCCTGTTAATACCAGGCTCTGCCCTCTGCCCTCTGCCCTCTGTCCTCTGCCCCCTGGAAACCATGAAGATTCATATCCTGCCCACCCCCCGCGTTCTTCGCCCGATCCGCCAGGCCTTTCGCTATCCGGCCGATAATCCCGATTATGGGGTGGAGCAGGATTTCCTGCAGTGGCTGCGCGACCGACCGGGTTTATGTACCGACGACCCGAACCGGGCGGACTTTCATTACCTTCCGGTGTTCTGGACCCGCTATCACATCAACCATGGATTCGGAAAGACGGGGCAGGCCGAATTGCGCCGGATGGTGGGGGAGATCCTTATCGATGATGCGAAGACCTTCACCATCTGCCAGTACGACGACGGCCCCCTGATCGACCTGGGCCAGACCCTCCAGTTCCTGGCCGCCCGCAAGACCGGACTGGGCATCGATATTCCGGTATTGCGTTCGACCCACCGCCTGCCCTGGTGGAGACCCAAACCCCGTTATCTGGCCTCCTTCGTCGGGCGTCTCCTGACCCATCCGATACGCCGCGAGATGGCGGAGACGTTGAAGGGTCAGGAAGGTGTCCTGTTGATTGACGGTGACAAGGGGCCGCGATTCTTCGTCAAAACCACGCTGGCTTCCCACGTCTGTCTGGCCCCACGGGGCTATGGCGGCAGTTCCTTCCGGTGCTACGAGGCAATGCAGCTTGGTGTCCTGCCCCTGGTGATCAATGATCTGGACACCCGGCCGTTTCGGAAGTTCCTGGACTGGTCCACCTTCAGCCTGTTCACCCACGACCCGACCAAGGTCCCAGACATGCTTCGGGACGCGGACCCCCAGCAACTGCTGCACATGGGACAAACCGCCAGGAAGGTTTACAACGAACACTTGGCCATGGGCCGCTGGTGCCGCTACGTTCTGGAAGAGCTCAAGCTGCGCTTCTGAGCCTCCTTCCGCCGATGTCCTGGAATTTACTGGATATGGGAGCCCGGAGAGCGCTACAATGGCAGATGCTGTGGCGGAGGGTAGAAAAATGGCCGTGGACGTCACCATCGGCACCGTCTACGAACGCGACGGTGCGTCTCATCTTCGTTGGATGGTCGAAGCGATCACACTGGTCGAGGGCATCCAGCATGTTTACCTGCGGAGCATCGGCGATCCCACGGACGTGAGATTGCTGGCGTCAACCGCGCTGGGCGACAAGAACCTTTTCCATCGTATCGGCAGAATCGGACCCGCCGTTCCATCCTGAAGGGTGGAAAGGCGAAGGGAAACCCATTTGGGCGCACCCACTCATACCAATCCGCGTTGATCGTGACCGGTCAACGCCCTTAATCGCCGGCGGGGCCGTCCGGCCCCTTGGCTTGCGCGCGAACGATCGCGCGGGCGCTCAATGCGCCATTCCCAGAC
>JBKACM010000208.1:0-4509 GCA_046269335.1 Alphaproteobacteria bacterium
GACGCATCGGCATCGGAGCGCAGGACATCCAGGGGGGCATCCGGTGGCGTGCGCGGCCGTACCGCGGCCAGGCTGGCGGCGGTGCAGGCGCTTTATCAGATCGAGGTCGGCGGTGCCTCGGTGGAGCAGGTGCTGAAGGATTGCCTCCTGCACCGCATTTCCCTTTTTGCCCTTGCCGATGATCCGGAGAGTCAGAGTGAAGTGGCGGTGGGTCTCGTCGCCCCTGATGCGGAACTGCTCTCGGCTCTTGTCCGTGGGGCTTCGGAGCGCTGCCAGGAGATAGATCGCCTGGTCGGCGACTGCCTGTCTCCCGGGTGGCGCTCGGAGCGACTCGAGGCGGTGGTGCGATCGATCCTGCGGGCCGGTGCGTTCGAGCTTCTTGAACGGCCGGATGTGCCGCCGCGTGTCACCATTTCCGAGTATGTTGACGTAGCCAGAGCCTTCTATGACGGCCCGGAGCCTGGGCTGGTCAATGCGGTGCTGGACCGTATGGCCAGGACACTACGGCCGGAGGAACTGTCGCACCGGGGGGAGAATGCCGGTTCGCAGTGAGTTCGATCTGATTGCCAGCCTGTTCGCGCCCATGGCGGCCGGTTACGGGGGGGCGTTCGGGCTTCTGGACGATGCGGCGCTGCTGGAGATTCCCGCCGGGGACAAACCGGTAGTCACTACCGACACCATGGTGGCCGGCGTTCATTTCCTGCCCGAGGATCCTCCGGACCTGATCGCGCGAAAGCTGATCCGCGTCAATCTGTCCGATATCGCCGCCATGGGGGCCCGGCCGTGGGTGTTCCTTCTGAACGCCTGTCTGCCTGGGAACGTCACCGCTTCCTGGCTGGAGGCCTTCGCTTCTGGCCTGGATGCGGATCGTACCCGGTACGGTCTCCACCTGATCGGCGGGGATACCGTCGCGACGGAGGGACCGGCCGTACTGGGACTCACTGCGTTCGGATTGACGGCAGAGGGGAGGATTCTGCGGCGATCCGGAGCCGGGGTAGGGGATCTGGTCTGCGTCACCGGTACTGTCGGGGATGGAGCGCTGGGACTGCTGGCGGCGCGGGGGGAATTTTCCGGGTTCGAACCGGCCCATGTTCAGGCTCTGGCGGGGCGCTACCGCTTGCCGGAGCCACGGGTAACCCTGGGGCCCCATCTTCCCGGCCTGGCTTCCGCCGGCATGGATATTTCCGATGGTCTTTGCCAGGATCTGGGGCACATCTGCCGAGCCTCCGGCGTGGGGGCGGAGGTTCATTCCGACTCCCTGCCCCTGTCGGCGGCAGCCAGGGCCGTGTGCCTGGAAAGGCCGGAGTTGATGGAGACGGTGCTGTGCGGTGGAGATGACTACGAGCTGTTGTTTGCGTTGCCGCCCGATCGTATCGATCGCCTCATGACGCTGGCGGCTGCGGCCGGAGTTTCTGCGACGGTCATAGGTCGGATCATCGAAGGGGAGGGCGTGCGGGTCGTAGGACTGGATGGCAGGCCTCTTGTCCTGGGACGTTCCGGGTATCGGCATTTTTAGCGGGAAACATGAAAAAGCTTCTTGTGCTTGTTGGATTGCTGGCGGTGCTGCTCGGCATTTCCGCGGTGGTGGTCGTGAAATTCCGGTTGGTGCCGGAAGGGGTACTGCCTTTTCTTGACGCCAGGATGAAGGAGGCACCACCGCCGCCACCACCACCCTACAACCCGATCTTCGTCGACATGGAAAACCTGAACATTCCGATCATCATCAACGGTGCTCTGAAAGGACAGGTCTCGCTTGAGATCCGTCTTGAGGTGGACAACAAGGAGAGAAGCAAGGTCGACCATCAACTTGCCAGGCTGCAAAACGCCATTCTCAAGGATCTGTTCGATTTTCTGCCGGAGCACATGGTCGCCCACCCCATGCCGGAAATGAACACGGTGAAGCAACGCATTCGGGCCTTATGTGACAAGGTTTCCGGCAAGGGCGTGGTTCGCGACGTCCTTTTCCAGAGCTTTTACGTCCGCTGACCGGGGCCCACGAGCAGCGGATGGAATGATTCGCAACGACTCGTGGGTGAATGGCAGGGGTGTGGGCGGCACGGCCTGCCGGCCAGTAGACCCAAAATTCTTATGCTTTCCAGTTACAAGGAGGCATTCGTTGCCTTTCTCTAAGATTTCTGGCACCAACTCGTCCTTAGTTGCGGCGAGTCGGTACCGCCCCGAGTTGGGCGCTAACCGCTGGCGGGCAGCGATTGGTTAACCTGGATAGGATCGCTTAAATGGGGGAGTTAACGTTCATCCTTGCATGCGGCGTACTGGCGCTTGTCTACGGCGCTTACGCAGGCAAATCTGTTTTGGCGGCATCGGCCGGTAACGAGCGCATGCAGCAGATTGCGGCTGCGATCCAGGAGGGAGCGCGCGCTTATCTCCAACGCCAGTATCAGACCGTGGCTATCGTCGGAGTCGTCATCTGCATCCTTCTGGGGATGCGGCTTGGCTTCTACGTCGCCGTCGGTTTCATCATCGGGGCCGTCTGCTCCGGCATCGCCGGCTTCATCGGCATGAACGTCTCGGTTCGTGCCAACGTCCGCACTGCTGACGCGGCCCGCACCGGTGGTATGGCGCCGGCCCTGGACATCGCCTTCAAGTCCGGTGCCATCACCGGAATGCTGGTGGTCGGGCTGGGTCTTATCGGCGTTACGCTCTACTATGCGTTTCTCAAGGCCATCGGCGTCGAGCCGCGCAAGCTGCTTGAGGCTCTGGTCGCCCTCAGCTTCGGCGCATCGCTGATTTCCATTTTTGCCCGTCTGGGAGGCGGCATCTTCACCAAGGGTGCCGACGTCGGTGCCGATCTGGTGGGGAAGGTCGAGGCCGGCATCCCCGAGGATGACCCACGCAACCCGGCCGTGATCGCCGACAACGTGGGCGACAACGTCGGTGACTGTGCCGGTATGGCCGCCGATCTTTTCGAGACCTACGCGGTCACCCTGGTGGCCACCATGCTGCTGGGCTCCATCTTCTTTGCGCCCGGCAAGGGTCAGGAACAGCTGATGATCCTTCCCCTGATGCTTGGTGCGGTCTGCATCATCGCTTCGGTGGTCGGCACCTTCTTCGTGAAGCTGGACGCCAGCGGCAAGATCATGAAGGCCCTGTACAAGGGTTTCATAGCCACTGCGGTCATTTCGGCGGTCCTGATCGCCATCACCTTCGACGTGATGTTCGGCGGTTTCTCCGCCGTACATTTCGTGACCACGGATGGGCATACTCAGTTCACGCCAGGGAACCTGTTCACCTGCTCTTTGATCGGTCTGGTTGCCACCGGCCTGATCGTGTGGATTACCGAATACTACACCGGTACCGACTACCGTCCGGTTCGTAGCGTGGCTCAGTCTTCCGTCACCGGCCACGGCACCAACGTGATTCAGGGTCTCGCGGTTTCCATGGAAGCCACCGCCTTGCCGGTGGTGGTCATCTGTGTCGCCATCATCGCCTCCTTTGTCACTGCCGGTCTGTATGGCATCGCCATTGCCGCCACCACCATGCTGGCTCTGGCCGGAATGGTCGTGGCCCTGGACGCCTATGGTCCGGTGACCGACAACGCCGGCGGTATCGCCGAGATGTCGGACCTGCCTCCGGAGGTGCGCAAGGTAACCGACGCTCTGGACGCCGTCGGCAACACCACCAAGGCGGTGACCAAGGGCTATGCCATCGGCTCGGCTGGTCTGGCCGCGCTTGTTCTGTTCGCCTCCTATACCGAGGACCTGACTCACTACTTCCCGGGTACGGTCGTCGATTTCAGGCTGAACAACCCATACGTCGTGATCGGGTTGTTCCTGGGGGGGCTTCTGCCGTATCTGTTCGGTGCCATGGGCATGATGGCCGTGGGACGTGCCGCTGGTTCGGTGGTGATCGAGGTCCGTCGTCAGTTCCGTGAGATCAAGGGCATCATGGAAGGTACGGCCAATCCGGAATACGGCACCTGCGTGGACATGCTGACCAAGGCCGCGATCCGGGAAATGATCATTCCGTCCCTGCTGCCGGTGCTGGCCCCAGTGGTTCTGTACTACGTGGTGGCGACCTTTGCCGATCGGGGGGCTGCGTTCTCTGCCCTGGGTGCGATGCTGATGGGCACGATCGTGACCGGCCTGTTCGTAGCTATCTCCATGACTTCCGGTGGTGGTGCCTGGGACAACGCCAAGAAATACATCGAGGATGGCCATCATGGCGGCAAGGGCTCCGACGCTCACAAGGCGGCGGTGACCGGTGATACCGTCGGTGACCCGTACAAGGACACCGCGGGTCCGGCGGTCAATCCGATGATCAAGATCACCAACATCGTCGCCATCCTGCTGCTGGCTCTGGTTGCCGGCTGATCCAGGCGGGACGATACGAAGAGAAAGACCCCGGCGGTGGCGACACCGCCGGGGTTTTTTGTCATCAAAAGGGAAAGTGGCCCGGAAGGCTGGCGGCCAGACGGATCGGTTTGCCAGGATTCATACCAATCCGCGTTGATCGTGACCGATCAACGCCCTCAATCGCCGGCGGGGCCGT
>JBKACM010000209.1:0-4499 GCA_046269335.1 Alphaproteobacteria bacterium
GACGTGCGCATCGACAACGCCGTCGAGGCGTCGTTCCTGCTGAGAAGCTCTGGTCGGTATCTGTCCACGGCAACCGAAGACTCATGTTTTGAGGTCAAGTTCAACAACGCTACGAGTCGCCTGGAGTGTACGCTTAACGTAGGTGGCACCCCGAGGACCGTATCCGCCCCGGTAGGACAGGGCGAGAGTCACAGATTCGAGGCGTCCTACGACGGCGCCAATCTGAGATCGTTTCTCGATGGCGCGCTTGTTGAGACGGTTGCGTGTACCGGCACGCTAGTTCAGAAATCCTGGGAGAATGTCGTTCTGGGTGTATGGATGACGGGGTTCCCACAGCAAACAGCCACCATTCTTGCCGGCGCAACTGCCACAATCGGATTCATGCACATCAGCCGCGTGGCGCGCCACACGGCCAGCCACGCCAATCCATACGGCTACATTGGGTCCACTGACGCCAACACTTGCTTTGCAACGCCATGGAGCGCACCCACGAAGGGGCTGTTTTTCACCGGAGTAAACGCCAGCGGCATTGTCTACCTTCCACACTACCGCAACGACTACACCGCCGAGATCGCGGGGTGCGGAGTCTCAGACCTTACCATTGACGGACTAGGAGACTCGGCAGGCATCTGGGCAACACACGCAGTATCTGGGAGGTATGAGCGCCTCCGCATGACCGGGGTTCGATACGGCATCGCACTCTTGAATAACTCGTATCTGAGCCGGATGGCCGACATCCACATTGCGGCGAGCGGACCGTTCGGAATGATGGTCAACGGGGCGTCTGGGCTGTGCAATATCACTGAATTACAAGTCCAGAGCACCCACTTCCCGGTGTGCGGCGTAGCGTCAAGCGGCCACTGGAGAGACTTCTACCTGACAGACTTCGTAGACGTGGGGCTGCTTCTTAGCGGTGTCGGTTCTTCCAGTGGGGTTTACAAACTTGACTCTGTTTTCGTGTCCACCGAGAACGCCCCACAGCTTCCGCAGGCCGGGGCGGTTTTCGACAAGGTCAGGTCCGTGGCGATGTCTTCGTGCGGAGTGGAGAATGGATTTCATGCCGGGGCCGGTAGTTGGCCCGTGGTGGTTGTTGGCGATGCAGACTCGCGGGCCTCGTTCTATGACACAAGCTTCCTAGCTATTTCCGGCATAACGGAATGCGCCCATGTCGTCTCTGGCCAGACGAAAAAGCTGGTGTTCTCCAACTGCATTAACCTGGCTGGCCTCAACTGGACAGACGACCCGACCCATGAATTGGTGCTGACATGACTGCCCAAGCCGCCGCCCGACTCAAAGCCTTCGTCTCCGTCGTCCTGCCCATCGTCGTGACGCTGGGCGGATTCGCAGCATTCATCTTCGTGCGCACTGAGGCTCGCGCCGACGCGGGCGAGCGAAAGGTTGATGCCGTTCGTCATGAGCTTCGAGAGGTGGACGCCGGGTGGCGGGTTGAGGTACGACAGATGAGGCGAGAGACGCGCGAGGACCTCAAGGCGGCCCGGGAGGAAATGAGGGCCGTGCGGGACGAAATCATGTTGGAGCTGCGGAGGCGCCGATGAGTCGGGTCGCCTACGTGTTTCTCGGAGTTGTCTCGGTGTTCCTCATCGGGCAGGCGTTCCCTCCGGGCGGGGCTGACCCGCTCGTGGTGGGCAAGGGCATCGCCAGCGCAGACGGCGGCTCGTTCCAGGGCGATGTCTCGGTGTCCGGAAGCCTGACCCTCGGGGGCGCTCTCGTCGGGGCTGGGCTCTCCGCTGGCTCGGGAACCGGCGCATTCAACGGCTTCACATCGAGCGACGGCGGGGCGGTGACTGGCCACCTCACCATCAACTCGGGCCTCAATTGGCTCTATGACGCCGGGATGTACCCCTACGTCCAGGGCACCGTGCGCAGGTCCATCTCGAAGATGCATATCGACCGCTCCGCATGGACGGACAACGACGGGGATCAGACAATCGTCATTGGGAGCGTGCCCGCTGGAACCGCCGTTGTCGGGGCCAACGCCGTCATTCGAACCGGATACTGGTGCAGCGGGGCCAACCCCACAGTGAGCAATTTCTACGTGGGCACGGCTGCGAGCCCTGCTGAGTTTCTCCAGACGTTCACGGCCAAGAGCGCGGCTGGGACGGTCATCGGGGACGCCAACGCCGAGGCTGGCTCGTGCTGCACGAACACCACGGTGCCGACCTACGGCAAGGTGCAGTCGTACACGGCGGACACGAACATCGTGCTCCGGCTCACCACGTCGGGGTGCAACGTGAACGCGTTGACGGATGGAGGAATTGACCTCTACTTCGTGACGGAGCAGTACGCGCAGTGAGCTTGCCGCTGCCGGGCTACGAGAGGTGTCTTGATGAGCAAGAACCCGGTCTTTGGTGTGGTCGCCGAGGTCGTCGCAGAGCACTCAAATACGCTGCCGTACGAGTTCGCCATCAGCCTGCCGTCCGAGCAGTGGGAGGAGCTGTGGCGCCACCCCGTCCGAGGCGTCGGAGGTAAGCCGCTGGCGCGTAGCGCGCGCATCCGCTTGCAGGTAGGTGGTTTCGGAGTCATGATTTCCGAGGACGACCCGGGCGACCCACCCGAATCGGAGCATTGATGCCAGCTGATTTATTGATGAGGCTGGATCTGGACAAGATCTACCCACCGTTTCTCGACGCCGTCCTCGAGGTCCTGGCGAGCTGCCGCAAACAGGGGAAAGATTTCTGGGCGACTCGGGGCTTCGCGACGTACGCCGAGCAAATGGTCCTGTGGACGCAGGGCCGCACCCGCCCAGGGTCAATCGTCACGCACGCGAAGGCGGGAGAGTCGTACCATTGCTTTGGCCTCGCGGTGGATTTTTGCCCAGATGCCCTGACGCTCACCCCCGGGCTGCAACCCGACTGGAGACCAGAGGCGTTCGAGCTCTTGGGCCAAGAGGCGTTCGCGCAGTCGCTCGACTGGGGAGGCAAGTGGCCTGGCCGCAAGGTCGACCGTCCGCATGTGCAATGGCCGTTGCCGCAGGGCGGCTTGACGCTGGTGCGACAGGCGTTCGAGACTGATGGCCTCGAAGCGGCGTGGGCCGTAGTCGACGGATTCGGAGGCGCGCATGAGTGAACAAGGCGTCAAAATCGTAGTGGGCGAGCGGTGGATTGAGTGCTTCTCCGAGCTGCCCGTGGTGGTGGACAAGGTGTACACGTCCGAGGTGCACATCACCTGGGAGCGTGACGGCCTCAAGAGCGTCCTGCCGCGGGACTTCTTTGAGGACCTTTGGTTTCCTGCGGCGCTCCTGGAGCGCTAAGTGGAGCGCAAGACCGTATTCCAGCGATTCGTCGAGAAGATTAAGCCACCACAAGACCCGGTGCGTGATTGCTGGGTGTGGATTGGAAGCAGACATCGACAGGGCTATGGGATGTTCAGGATCAACGGCAAGAACGGACTGGCTCACCGTTATTCGTTCGACATCTCCCCACGTGGCCCAGCGATTTCTGGCATGGACATAGATCACCTCTGCCGCAATCCGGCCTGTGTGAATCCCAACCATCTCGAGCAAGTGACTCACCGAGAGAATGCATCGCGCGGTCTGTCGGGGGCGTTGCGCCCGGGAAAGGCGAGCAGATTCGTTGGTGTTCGCTGGAGGGCAGACCGGAAAAGGTGGTGCGCCAGGGCCTATTCCAACGGCAGACATACACATCTCGGCCACTTCGACAGCGAGGAAGATGCATCCCGGGCGTACCAAGACTTCATCAACAACACTGGAGGCAACAAGTGAGCATCCCTGGATTGGATTGGTTGAATGCGCAGCCCTGGACGCGGCCGGCGCTTTTGATTCTCACCACCATCGCCGTCGTCACACAGCAGCTCGCGCCGCCGCACACGGTGGCGTTCCTCCTGGCCGGCAAGGTGCTCGCGCTCCTGGCGCCTCTCGTCGCTGTCTCGGCCGGAAAGTCGCATGACCTCGCCAAGCCCTCACCTGCCGCGGTGGATGCGGCGCTTGCGGCCCGTGGTGGCCCTCTCGGCGTCCTGCGAGGCAGCAAGGATGAATAGGCTCATCGCGTTGGCCCTCGTCGTCTCCCTCACGGCACGCGCCCAGGAGGCCGATGTCATCGAGGTCCGTGAGGCGCGCATCGCCACCCCGGCGAACGAAATCCTCGACGTGCAGGGCGGAATCTACCTCTCGCCCTCCGGCAGCTCGCAGATTGCGCGGAAAATCGTGTCGCAGGAGCAGGAAATCAAGACGCTCAAGGCCGAGAATGTGCACCCCATCGTTGTTGTGGCCATCGCCCTCGGTGGCGCCATCGCGGCGGGCCTCGGCGGGTTCTTCGCGGGCAAGGCTGCGGCGAAGTGAGCAAGTGTATTGAATGGCTTGGGACGCTCAACTATGCCGGATATGGTCTGGCCAAGATAAACAAAACACAACACAGGGCGCACCGCCTTGCGTGGCAACTGCAGCACGGAAGCATTCCTGACAAGATGTTGGTGCTGCATCGATGCGATAATCGACGATGCGTGAATCTTGAGCACCTAGA
>JBKACM010000210.1:0-4492 GCA_046269335.1 Alphaproteobacteria bacterium
GTTAACGATTGCGGGGGAAAAGTCAAGCGGCAGGTGTTGACATAGTAATCGGGGTGTGGTGAGGTGCGCGGGTCAGCCGATCGTTTGGAAGCGGGAGGCTGATGATAACCTGTGCGAACTCAGTCTCTACTTTGCCACCGCCGCGTGCCCCCGGGCCGTCGTCTCTCCGCACAACGACCGCGCCCCCTTCCAAACACGCGGCGGTGGCTCCCCCTATGAAAACAATCGCCTTCGACACAGAGGCTTATTACGACGCTGAAGTGAGCATCAAGCCTCTCGGGGCCTGGGCCTATGTCAGGCACCCGCAAGCCGACCACTACCTGCTGACCGTGGACGACGGCACCGGCAACGTGTGGGCCGGCCGGCCGGAAACCTTCGACTGGGATCAGCTGCGAGGAAGCCAGCTGCTGGCGCACAACATGAGCTACGACGAGGTCGTGCTCGGAGCGTTGGTGGAACAGGGCAAGGCCCCGGCATGGGTGCTGGAGCTGACCCGCGACTGCACCGCGGACCTGTCCGCCTACTGCCATAGTGAGCGCAGCCTGCTTGACGCCACCCGCACCCTGGCCCCGGACCTCGAGAAGCCCATCGACAAGTCGATGCGGACGTTCATGAAGGGCCGCACGTGGGCGGACGCCGAGGCCGCCGGCAAGGCCCCCGCGCTGCTCGAGTATGCGAAGAACGACGCCCGCGCCTGCCGCGAGCTGTGGATGCGCCACGAAACCCGGTGGCCGGAATTCGAGCGCCAGCTTTCCCGGCACACCCGGACCGTGGGCCAGCGGGGCATGCACGTGGACGTGGAGAAGGTGGAAACCTATCGCAAGGCGCTGGAGCTGGCGAAGTGGGAAGCGGAGCGGCGGATCCCGTGGGCGGGGGACTTCCCGCCCCTGTCGCCGAAACAGCTTGCGCAGGCGTGCGCCCAGGCCAACATCCCGGCCCCCGTCAGCACGGCCGAGGACAACCCGGAATGTGAGAAGTGGGAAGCCGAATACGGCGAACGCTTCGACTGGGTCGCGGCCATGCGGGACTGGCGCAAGACCAACAAGATGCTCACGCAGGTGCAGACCATCCAACGGCGCATCCGCCCCGACGGCACGATGCCGATCGGGCTCAAATACTTCGGAGCCCACACCGGCCGCTGGAGCGGTGAGTCCGGCTTCAACATGCAGAACCTGCCGCGCGAAGCCACCTACGGGGTCGACCTGCGCAGCGTGTTCACCGCGCCGCCGGGCCACACGCTGGTGATCTGTGACCTGTCGCAGATTGAACCGCGCGTGCTGGCCTGGCTGGCCGGCGACTTCGACCTGCTGCGGAGCATCCGCAACGGCATGGCAATCTACGAGGCCCACGCCCGCACCACCATGAACTGGACCGGCGGCGAGCTGAAGAAGGAGGACAAGATGCTCTACGCGCTGGCGAAGGCCCGCGTGCTCGGGTTGGGCTTCGGCTGCGGGAAGGACAAGTTCGTCGCGGTCGCCAAGATGATGGCGGGCCTGACGATCACGCCGGCCGAGTCCGAGCGCATCGTCAAGGGCTACCGGGACAGCAACCCCAAGGTGACCGCGCTCTGGCAGAAGCTGGACCGGGCCATCCGCACCAGCCGCGGGGGCACGTTCGAGATGGAACTGCCCTCCGGGCGCACGCTGCGGCAGTTCGACGTGGTGTGCCGGGAGAACAGCTTCTGGTCCCGCGCCACCGTCAGCGGCCACCATCGCCGCACTTACGGGGGTTTGGCCGCCGAAAACCTCACCCAAGGCACCGCCCGCGACGTGTTCGGCGAGGCGCTGCTGCGGGTGGAGCGGAAGTTCCCCGTATGCCTGCACGTGCACGACGAACTGGTCGTCGCGGTGCCCGACGCGGAGGCGAAGAGCGCCGCCGCGGAAATCACCCGCCTCATGAGCCTCACGCCGGAGTGGCTCCCCGGATGCCCGATCGCGGCCGAAGCGGTCATCTCCAAACACTACGTCAAATGAAAGCCCTCACCAATCTCTCCCGCAAACAGACCATCGACGTCGACCCGCTCACCCTGGAGGCGGAGTCGGTCCCACCCGAGCGCAGCAAGGCCGAGCACGCCAAATGGCGGTCAGACGCCGCCACGGAATGGGTCTTCCTCTCCGGCTTCGAAGGAAGCGGGCCCGACCAGCGCATCGACGCCAACAACCCGGCCGCACGCCAGACGGCGTTCATCGCCGACTACGACCAGAACATCACCAAGGAAATGGTGGCCGCGGCGGTCAAGGGCAAGAACTGCCGCCACCGGCCGACGCTGGTGCACCCGACGCCTTCCAACGGCGTGCGCCTGATCTGGCTGTTCGAGACCCCGGTGGGAATCTCCCCGCACCTGAGCGCCGCATGGCTCAAGCTGCTGGCCGACCAGCTCAAGGTGAACAAGCTGCTGCCCGGGCTGGACCCCTGCTGGGAGAACCCGGCGCAGTATTACGAGTGGCGCCCGGACTGGACCGACCTGCGCGGGCCGGCAATCCCCGCCCCGATCCTGGAAGGCTGGCGCGTGCAGCTGGCGGAGAAGGCCAGCGTCAAGGACGCGGACGTGGCGATTCCGATGGAAGTCGTGGCCGCCGAGGTCGAGAAGCGCTGGCCCGGCCGCTGGCAGGGCGAGTTCCGGCTCGGTGCGCGGGGCGTCCGGTTCTGGGACGACTCGGCCAGCAACGAGACCGCGGCCGTGGTGCGCGAGACCGGCATGACCTGCTACACCGGCGACACGGCCTTCGCGAGCTGGAGCACGATCTTCGGCAAGGCGTGGGTCGAGCAGTTCCAAACCAACCGCATCGGCAACGCGGCGCAGGAGGTCTACTTCGTGGGCTCCGGCTACGTGTTCAAGGAGGGCGAGGAATGGCACGAGCTGCGCATCGAGGCGGCCCGCCGCCGGCTGGCCACCCGTGGCCTGTCCCTGACTCCGGCCAAGGGCGAGGAGCAGAGCGAGGTGGACAAGGTCATCAGCAGCGTGGAGCTGCAGAACTACCTGCACGGCTACGCCCCGGTGGTGTTCCGGCGCGAGCGGGTCGTGCGGCTGGAGGACGGCCGCCGGGTGTTCAACACCGCCACCACCCAGATGCTGACCCCGGGGGATCCGGACGGCGACTGGTCCAACCTCCGGAGTTACTTCGAGGAGGTGTTCTACACCGAGGTGCAGGTCAACGTGTGGCACGCGTGGATGCAACGCTTTGCCCGGCGCGCCTGGGAGCAGGACGCCACCAAGCTGGGCCACGCGATCATCCTGCTGGGGGACGTCAATGATGGGAAGACGTATCTGGCCGAGGACGTGGTCGGAGGCATGTTCGGCGGGGTGGCCGACCCCAAGACCATGCTGGAGGGTGAAACCCACTTCAATGCCAACCTGTTCGAGCGGGGCGTGTGGACCAACTCCGACGGCCTGACGGTGGAGCGCCGAGAAGCCCGGACCCGCTACACCAACATGCTCAAGGCCTACACCGCGAACGTGAGGCACGCGGTCCACGCCAAGGGGCTCAAGTCGCTGGATGGTATCCCGTGGGGCGGCCGGATCATCATCACCGGCAACCTGCAGGCCGGATCCATGAACCTGGTGCCGGACGAAGCCGATCACGCCGACGACAAGTTCCTGCTGCTCCGGTCACATGGGCGCAGGTCCAAGTGGATCGAGTCAATCCACATCCAGCAGGAGGGACCCCATTACCTCGCATGGCTGTTGCACCGGTTCGAGAGCGGACTGCCCGAGGACCGACGATTCGGGTTCAAGGCATGGCATCACCCGGAACTCCTGGCCCGAGCCCGCGTGGTGACGAACACGAGCGCCTTCCAAGAGGCGTTGCTGATGCTGGCCTCGGAAGGGACCGAGATTCCCCGGGAAGTCACTGCCACGCAACTCCTGGCCACGATGCGGGGTGCCGGGGCACTGGATTCGGGGATCTCGCCAGACCGGATCGGGCGAGACCTGTCACGGCTGCGCGACCTGCGACCTGACGTGGTGAAGGTTCGCAAGGTTCAGGGTGTGTCGAAGTGGACGCTGGACCTGGCGAAACTGGCCGAGGTGGGGGCTTCGAGGGTCGAAAAATGAAGCCCTACCACATGTCCACCGCAGTTAAGTCCATGCAAATCAACAGCTTACGTCAAAGTAGGACTTGTAGGACTTCTCCGGCAAAGTCTGGCCCACGGACGCCCGGAGCGCCCACGGCGCGTGGGGACACACGGCTCTCCCTATATACTACTACTACTACTACTAAATTAAAAGATATAGTCCTACTAGTCCTACACCCACGGGTTTCAGGCCCGTGGTTATTGGGGCTTTTTGAAGTGGGTCTTGCCGAAAACAAGCCCCTCGGTAGGCCTACAAGTCCCCTCCGGGCTGGGGTCTTTGAAGCTCCCCAAGCCCCTTGTGTCCTTTGATCCCTCGAACCCTATGAAAACCACAAGTCTCCCCACCCACCCTATGTTAAACCCTCCAGCACTCGTTGGCCTCGTCGGCAAAGCCCGTTCCGGCAAGGATAGCGCGACC
>JBKACM010000020.1:0-18848 GCA_046269335.1 Alphaproteobacteria bacterium
GGAAGCGCCTTCCGCACGGCGCGCAGGGACCATAGATTGCGGACCACCGCATCCAGATCCTGCAACAACAGAACGGCCACGGCCCGCACGAGGTCCAGGGTCAACGGAACCACCGGGTTTTCCCCACCAACCACCACCGTGCGCCGCCGCAGGGGAGAGGCCTGGGCCAGCAGGCACTTTACCGCATCCAGGTTCAAAGGTGGCGGTTCGGGATCAAACGTCCAGCACTTTTCCCCCGTGTCTCCCGCCAGGGGGTAGGCCAGGGGGCGAACCTGCGCGCGGGAACAGTGCTCCACGCCGGCCGCGTCCTGCACCCACGGAAAAAAGTCGGCCAGCCGCCGGGGAAACGAGACCTCCCCGTTCAGCCGTTCCCAGGAAGCGACGGCCCCACGATAGCCGTAATAGACCTCCTTGAACTCAAGCTGTTCGCGGGTGGCGTAGGCGAAATGCTGGAACATCAGTCCGGCGATGGCCGTTTCCTCATGCAGAAAGGCACCCAGCGCCACCACCTCCACCAGGCTGCCATCCGGACGCGGTCGAGACAGACGCGGAGGTTCGTGGGCAACCCATTGGTCCCCGGTCTGATACCGCCACGCCCGCAGCCACTCGTACCCCCGGTTGTTGCCGTAATTGTCGACACCGGTTGCGACCAGATTCGGCCCCACGAAGAAGGAGCACAGGAAAAAGGCGGCCATGCGACCGGAATCGGCCAGAAACATGCGGCGCAGGGTCTCTATCTGGGAGACGGTCCACAACTCGTCGGCATCCACCTGCCACAGCAGGCAGGTCCGGGGCAGGTTGGCCAGCGGGGCACGCACCATCTCGATCTTTCCGTCCCAGAACTCACCGGGCGGCTTGCGATAGACGGTGACCCGGTCCGGATACCTCTCCACCAGAGCGTCCAGGTACTCGGAAGTGCCGTCGTTGCTACGGCCATTGTCGTGCAGAGCCTGGGAAATGCTGCCCCCATGGGCGACACTCCAGGCCGTGTCGTGGCGAAGGGCCGCGACCCCCTCCACCACATGCCAGTGCCATTCGCAACTGAGTCTGGCGAATCTCTCGGCGTGGTATTCGATAAACGGCCGACCATTCAGAACAATGGTGAAGAAGTGGACGGCCAGAGTGTCGGCCGTGTCGCTGTGCATCGGGCATGCCCTTGGCGTGGAACCGCACCGGGATATTCCGTCTCCGCATTGGTCCTGTCAATCTTTCCGCGCCAGAGGGTGTAGGTGGAAACCGATCCGGGCCACCACTCGCCTGCATAGGATATGAGAGCCGTGCGCAATTTGCTTGGCGGCTTTCGTATTTCACGTTATATTGCGTTCCTCTAATCTATAGGTGTCTGGCCCGTCATGGACGGGGTGCGGTGGGGTGTGTCCGGGTACGTTTGGGTGGTGCTGGCCGTGGCCGCGGGTGGCGTGGCTGGGGGATGGTGGCTCGGTCCAGGCGTCCGACTTGAGTTGAGAAGGTGCCTGGGGGCTTCGGGTGGGGTCGCCGGGCCTTTGTTTCCGTGGCGTGGTGCGTAAAACATTAGGGAGTCGGAGATGGCCGGTAACGCCAAGAGCATGTCGATCATTGTCACCAAGGGCAGTCTGGATTGGGCCTATCCTCCTCTCATCCTGGCGACGACCGGGGCGAGCATGGGGCTCGATGTCACCTTGTTTTTCACCTTCTATGGTCTGGCTCTGTTGAAGAAGAAACTGGATCTCAAGGTCACGACGCTGGGCAATTCGGCTATGGAGATGCCGATGATGGGCATGCATATGGCCATGCCCAATCTCTTTGGGGCGCTGCCGGGCGTGGACGGGTTCGCCACCGCCATGATGAAGGATATGATCAAGAAAAAGGGTGTCGCCTCGATCGAAGAGCTGCGGGACCTTGCCAAGGAAGCGGACGTTCGCATGATCGCCTGCCAGATGACGATGGATCTTTTCGAATACAAGCAGACGGACATGATCGATGGCGTCGAGTACGCCGGGGCCGCCACGTATATCGAGACCGCAACCAAGTGTGACATCAACCTGTTCATCTGATCGGGTGGATGGGTCGGAAATATGGTGCCGGGGGTGGGCTTGTCTGACCCAGGTGCGGAATGTGATAGCGCGAATTCTGACAGGGAGGAAAACGAATGAGTGACACCACTTTGCTTGACGTCAAGGGCCTCAACTGCCCGCTGCCGATCCTGCGGGCGAAGAAAGCCATCAAGGACGTGGCCGTGGGTAGTGTGCTCGAAGTACATGCGACCGATCCGGGCTCCGTAAAGGATTTCGAGGCGTTTTGCCGCCAGACGGGAAATGAACTGGTGGAAAGCGTCGAGGATGCCGGCGTTTTCAAGTTCAAGATCAAGAGGAGTGCCTGATACCGGGGGTCGGACGAGTCTGACCCTCGCGGCTTTGATCTCGGTGGGGCGCGCGGTGGTCCAGGGTTTGGGGCTGCCGACGCGGTGGGTTACCGTGACCCGATCTCGTTGGTAAAGCGCCGCGAGAGCAGGGTCCGGATCGTCTCTTCCAGATCCCGGCCGTGGTTCAGTACCTGGTCGATGGCCTGGCAGAGGGGCATTTCGATGCCGTGGGTTCTGGCTTTGCCTGCCACGGCCGCCGACGTGAAGACGCCTTCGGCAACGGACTGGCGCGGTGCCAGAATCTGGTCCAGGGTCTGGCCCTGCCCCAGGGCCACTCCCAGGGAGTAGTTGCGGGATTGCAGGCTGCTGGCGGTAAGAATGAGGTCGCCGAGACCTACAGTCCCATCAGGGTTTCGCTGCGTCCACCCTCCGCAGCCGAAAGACGCATGATCTCCACCAGGCCCCGCGTGATGAGAGCGGCCCGGGCGTTGTCCCCCAGGCCCCGGCCTTCGACGATGCCGCAGGCGATGGCCAGGACGTTTTTGACGGCTCCGCCAATCTGCACGCCGATGATGTCATCGGAGAGGTATGGTCGGAACGTGGCGGTGCCCAGCGCCTCCACCAGTCCTCGGCCCACAGCCGTATCGGCGCAGGCCAGGGTGACCGCTGCTGGAAGACCCCGCGCCACCTCGGCGGCGAAACTGGGACCGGACAGCACCGCCGGAACGGCCGAAGGCAGGCATTCCGCCAGCACCTCGCTCATCATGGCGCAAGTCTGTTGCTCGATTCCCTTGGCGCACAGCACCGCCGGCGTCCCGGCACGCCAAAACGGCACCATCCGCTGACAGACCCCGCGCAGATGCTGGGCCGGCGTGACCAGGAGCACGATGTCGACATCCGCAACCTCGGCAAGATCCCCGGTCAGGACCACGTCGGAACTGACGGCAACCCCCGGCAGATGCGGACTGATGCGCCGCTGCTGCAACTCGGCGAGCGAAGCCCCGGAATGGACCCACAACACCACCGCGCACCCAGCCCGGCGCGCGGTCAGGGCCAGCGCCGTACCCCAGGCCCCCGCCCCCACGATACCGACCCGTCGCATCTCCATCCGTCGGAAACCGTGCCCACCGTTGGCGTCAGGACATTTCTTCCACGGGCTCGCAGCCGCATCGCAACTGGTCGGCTACGTGGCCGGCGTTGTCGAGGCGAAAATCGTGGAGCAATCGCCCGAAAGTCTCGGACTCCCCACGTTCCAGGGCATCAACCATGGTCTCGTGCGCCTCCACGGCCTTGCGCATCCACTCCTGGGAGAGCGGCCCGATCGCGGAACAGACCCGCAGGATCTGCTGGGAAAGCGCGTGGTAGGTCGAGGCCAGCAGGCCATTTCCGGCGGCAGCGAACAGGTGCTGCCGAAAACTGTGTACACGGTCCCGGAACACCCCGGAATCCTGTGCCCGCATGGCCTCCCACAGGCCGTCGATCAGGGAGCGCAATTCGAACAGTAGCTCCTGACGCATGCCGCGACAGGCCGTCTCTCCGGCCAGCCGCTCCATGACGGCGCAAAGCGGAAACAGCTCCGATACCGACCGGCAACTCACGGGCGTAACCACGGCCCCACGGTTGGGACGCAGGGTCACCAGCCCCTCATGAGCCAGAACCTTCAGGGCTTCCCGCAACGGGGTTCGGGAGATGCCGAGAAGATCACACAGCCGCTTCTCGGCAACCCGCTCCCCCGGCATCAGTTCCCCTTCGAGAATCATCCGGCGTAAATGACCCACGACCTGGTC
This sequence comes from Alphaproteobacteria bacterium, assembly GCA_046269335.1. Lineage (GTDB taxonomy): Bacteria > Pseudomonadota > Alphaproteobacteria > Rhodospirillales > Rhodospirillaceae > JADFXL01. The sequence continues at coordinate 4,129 of JBKACM010000020.1, forward strand.
ATGCAGGCTGGTGCGCAGGATCTGCGCGGGAGACGACACACCAACGCCCCGGTAGGCCGCAGACTGTACTTCAGACATAGCAGACATGGCTGACTCTTACTTTCATGCGAGCATTTTTAACGCAACATGCGACGTAGGTCGATCCATAATGCACACTGGCCATAATCGACGCAACATCGCCGACGGCACCCCCCGGATTTATGAGATAAACTACCTAGAATGCAAGCAATAACGCCTAGTAAATTCATATATGAGAATCGGTCAAAAATGACCGCCGTCGCTTTTATAACACAATTTCCATGTATATGCTTGATATACACGACGCAAATTATGTAAATATCTCCTGCCATCCTGTCGATGTGACGCAACTTCGGCTCATATTTTGTCGGGACCGAACAACGGTCTGGACAATGCAAAATTGTAGTAATACCGCCAGGCCAACGAACTTGTAGCGAGTTGAAAATTATGACGAAGCCCGCACAAGTATTTATCGAGCACGTTAGAGCGCCGAGTTTCAATGAGGCGAGATGTGTAATGACACGTGGACTTGCGTTGTTAGTTGTGCTAGTCTTGAGAGTATAAAGTTTGGTTTCTCGTGTTCGCTCGGCTCTGGGCATTGTTGTCGATCGGGTATTTACAACCGGGATGTGGTGCCGCCGATGCGGCAAGTTGTAGATTCTGGACCGTTGTTCATACGTTTATCCGCCATTTCCAGACAACTATAAGCATTATCGACAAATGAAAAGTACGAATATCAAACGGGACATGATTGGTCCACTGGCGGGCGCTTTCGTAGCGCTGCTCGTCGTGTTCGTTGTCGTTCTGTATCATGAAAAAAAATCATATGTGGATATATCCTCTGCTGAACACATTTCAGATGTCCACATCTTGTTTAACGAGGAATTCAGACGAAACGATGCTCTGATGGCGGCGACGCTCGTAAGCATCATGGGTGTTGGCGCTTACAGGAGCGATTTTCTCGCCCGTGATCGTGACCAGTTGTATGCTCACGCGCATCCTATGTTCGAGAAACTGAAAAGAGACCACGAAATCACTCATCTGTACTTCATGGATGGGGATGGGCGGGTGTTTCTCCGTGTCCATGAACCAGGCCGGTTCGGGGACATCATTGACCGCCAGACGATGCGTTCGGCACGGGGCTCGGGGCAGACCGCCGTGGGAACCGAACTGGGGCCTCTTGGTACGCTGACCAGGCGGATCGTCATGCCATGGCGCGGGGACGATCATCTCATCGGATACGTCGAGTTGGGGATGGAGGTTTCGACGGCGGTTGATCGTGTAAGGAACCTGCTGGACGTCGAGCTCGTCGTATTGCTGCACAAAAGGGACATGGACCGGGCCATATGGGAAAAATCCGGCAACAAAAACAGATCATTACAGGAATGGGACAAATTCCGCGGTACGATACTGTATAAAAGTACATTTGAAAGTATTACACAGGATCTCGTTGACGTGATCGACGCTATTGATCTTTCTCGATGCGATCGTTTTGTGGAAGGAGGTTGCGATATCGGCATAGAGAAGGGAATTTATGGCAAATATTACAGATTTGCGGTTCATAACGTGTTGGACCACTCAAAAAGAAATATTGGAACAATTTTGATTGCAATGGATATTACGAGAATTCGCAGCGAATTTATCGTATATATTATTATTGTTATGAGTGCCGCTGCGGCAATATATTCTTTATTGATTTTTTTGTTCAATTATCTGTTGACCCGCATCGAGCGAAGAATCGAAAGTGCCGACCAGTTGGCCAGGGAACGTGCCGATGAAATCCGGCATCTGCTCGACAGTGCCGGCGAGGGTTTTTATGGGATCGATGTGGAGGGGCGCTGTACCTTCATCAACCAGGCCTGTCTCGATATGTTCGGGTTTTCTTCGGAAAACGAGCTTCTCGGCCGCCATATGCATGGGATCGTGCATCATACGCGGGCGGATGGCCTGACCAATCCGGAAAGTCGGTGTCACATTCACGGAATGTCCCGCTCCGAATCCGGCCCGCATGTGGGCGAGGATCTTTTCTGGCGGGCGGACGGCAGTTCGTTTCCGGCGCAGTACAGCGCCAACCCCCTCCTTCGCGACGGTCGGATCGTGGGGGCCGTCGTCAGCATCATGGACGTCACGGAACGTCAGGAAACGGTTTCACGTCTCCATCGGAACCTGATCGACCAGGAAATCATCGCTTCCATTCTGCGGCTGTCCCAGTCGGTCACGTCTCTTGACGAAATTCTCCAGAAGACACTGGAACTGGTGCTGACCAGCAACGACCTCGGACTGCAAACCCGGGGCTGCATCTTTCTTATGGACGGGGGTCGCCTGAAGATGGTCGCACAGCAAGGTCTGCACGATCATTTGCTTTCGGCCTGCGCTGATATTGCCCTGGGCTACTGCCTGTGTGGCCGTGCCGCCGAGACCAGGGCGCTTGTTTACGCGGACGGTGTGGACCACCGACACGAGGTCACCTTCCCCGGGATGAATCCGCATGGCCACTACTGCATGCCGATTCAGACGGAAGAGGAGTTGCTTGGAATCCTGAATCTGTACGTCCCCGCAGGTCATGCCGGAAGCGAGGATGAACTGCGCTTCATCGGCATCGTCGCCAATACGTTGGCCGGAGTCATCACGCGAGGTCGGCTGGAGGAAAAGGAAAGGAACAACCGGCTGGCTCTGCAAGCGGAAATCGTCGAACGGAAACGCGCCGAGTCGATCATGGAGGCGATGGCCCTGGCGGCCAGGCAACTTCTGGAGACGGCCGACTGGCGCGACTGCGTCCACACGGTGTTCGACGCCCTGGGGAGGGCGCTTGAAATACACCATATCCGTTTCTTCACCGTATCCCAGAACGAGGGCGGGTTGGCCCTTGATCTGTTCCACGAGTGGGGTACCACCGGCGCTGTCGGTCAGGACGAGAGGGCTGCTCCGGTACCGGGGGGCGGTTGGCTGGAACGGCAGGCCGTTCGGTCCCGGGGGGGGGGGCACCCTCGCATGGGCGGATCGGGGACCTTTCGGAGAACGAGCGGATCTTCCTGCCCAGCTCGGACGTGGAGTCGTTCATCGCCGTGCCGCTGATTGTCGATCGTGCGTGGTGGGGAATTGTCTTTTTTATCGACGACAGGCCGGAACGGGAATGGATCGGGAGCGACATCGATCTGCTTGCGGTGGCCATGGGGACATTGGGTACCGCCATTCACCGTTCGGACACCGAAGCGGCTCTTGCGGCGGCCAAGGAAGAAGCCGAACAGGCAAGTCGAGCCAAATCCGATTTCGTGGCGACCATGAGTCACGAAATCCGTACCCCGATGAACGCCATCATCGGTATGCATTATCTGCTCCAAAACAGTGCCCTGACCGAAAGACAGCGAAATCATGTACAAAAGGCGGAGAATGCGGCCCATTCCCTGCTGGCCATCATCAACGACATTCTGGATTTTTCCAAGATTGAGGCTGGAAAGATTGAACTGGAAGCTGCCGAGTTCGGGTTATCGGACGTATTAAGTCAGTTGATTGACGTTTCAAGCGGTATCGCGAGCAAGAAGAATATTGAACTTGTCGTGTTTGCTCGCGGCGGGGTTCCGAACGAACTGGTCGGCGATGCCCCCCGTCTTGGCCAGATTCTGCTCAATCTGGTCAGCAACGCGATCAAATTCACGTCCGAAGGCTTCGTGATCGTTTCGGTATCCCTGGATCAGGACAAGACGGACGAAGACGGGTCCGTCTGGCTTCATTTCTCTGTGCGGGACAGCGGCATCGGCATCAGTGTCGAGCAGATGAAAAAACTGTTCCAGTCCTTTTCCCAGGCCGACAGTTCCACCACCCGGAAGTATGGCGGTACCGGGCTTGGGCTGAGTATCAGCAAGCGCCTGGTGGAACTGATGGGGGGTTCCATCGGGGTCAACAGCGAGCCGGGGAAGGGAAGCGAGTTCTTTTTCACCGCACGGTTCCTCCGCAGCGTCGGGGCCGGGGTCGAGGCACCGCCTGTTCACGACGTCAAGGATATCCGGGTTCTGGTTGTGGATGACCTGGACGATGCGCGCGAGTCCCTCTCGAAAATGCTTGGCAGGATCGGGATGCAGGTGACGGAGGCCCGCGGCGGCAGGGAGGCGCTAGAGGCGTTGTCCAGGGCGGCTGACGCGGGGGAGGCTCCGCACCATCTCGTCCTGATGGATTGGATGATGCCGGAAATGGACGGCCTGGAGGCCGCAAGGCAAATCCGTGGCGATGTCCGGTTCGATGCGGCACCCGTCATCGTCATGGTTACGGGGTATGAGCAGGAAACCCTGCGGCAGGACCCGGGCAGCGCCAATATGGACGAACTGCTGGTCAAACCGATCACGCCAACCGCCTTGCGGAGCATGATTGTCCGCGTTCTGGGTGCGGATCGGGCCAAAGTGGGCACGGATCCCTCTCACCCGCGCCGCCGCAAGCGGCCTCGCGACAGGCTGGTCGGGCGGCACCTTCTGGTCGTGGAGGACAATGAGATAAATCTTGAGGTTGCGGTAAGCGTCCTTAGAAACGAGGGGGCCTCCGTTGCCGAGGCCAGAAACGGCATCGAGGCGGTTGCGGCCATGGAAAAGTCCGGGGCCTCCCTCGATGCGGTGCTCATGGACCTTCATATGCCGGAGATGGATGGTCTGGAGGCGACCGTCCGCATCCGGAGCAACCCGCGGCTTCGGGATCTGCCCATCATCGCCATGACCGCCAGCGTCATGGAGGTGGACCGCAAGCAGTGCCTTGAGGCCGGAATGAACGACCATGTGGCCAAACCGATAGATGTCGAGCAGCTTCTGGCAACGCTTGGCCGGTGGATGCGGCCGCTATCCGGGGGTGCGGAGACGGCCGCGTCTCCTCCATCGGCGGCGGAGGTCTCCGTACCGGCATCGGACGGGCCTGTCCCCCTTGATCTGCCCGGTTTTGACGTTACCGGTGCCATGAGTCGTCTCAATGGCGATGATGCGTTGTACCGCAAGCTGTTGCACACTCTGGCCGCTGCGAACATCGATCTTGCGGAACGGGTCCGGGCCGCGATGGATGCGGGCGACGTGGAGCAGGCCTTCCGGCTGGTTCACGGCGTGAAGGGAACCGCCGCGAATCTGGGGGCAACGGAACTGTTCCGGGCCGCCGATGTCTTCCACGCCACCCTCAAGGCCAGGGAAAAGGAGAGGTTCGCCACTCACTTCGAGGCTTTCCGCAGGAGTCTGGACAATACTTTGGCGATACTCGGTCGGCTTGAGCCCGATTCCGTGACCGAGACGGCGGAGGCATTCGGCCTTGACGAGGAACAGCGGCGCGCACTGCTGGAGGGGTGTCTGCAACTCGTGGATCTTCTGGAATCCAGGCAGATGAGCGCCCTCAGGCTCGCCGGAAAGATTTCGAATCTGTTGCGGCGCGGTGGGTTCGGGATGGAAGTTCAGAAGATGGAGGCCGCTCTGGCGGCTTTGGACTTCAGGGCAGCCGGCCGGATCATCCGCAGCGTCGCGGAAACGCTGACGGATCCGTCAACCCCTTGAAATCCCTGGTGAGCGCGCTGGGGTTCGAACCCAGGGCCTGCTGATTAAAAGTCAGCTGCTCTACCTCTGAGCTACGCGCCCGAAAACCGTGGTGCCACCATAGAAATGCCGGCTCGGTCGGTCAAGGCGTTGTTGATTCCATTGTTGGAACCGGAGACGCTTGATTTTCCAATCCGGGGTGGATACCCTCCGGGCGTCACTGGGGAGTAGCCTCCCGCGAGAACAGCGGGACGTGCGTCAACAGACTCGGGTCCTGGGGCCCGTGGCGCATGTGGCCGGTCGGTTTGGCGAGACCTTTGGCTTTGACTGTCGGCACCTGGGGGACGGGTGGGGCAGCGAGCCAATGGTTATAACCACCCGCCCCCACAAGGTGATTTCATGGAGACACTGTTTCTGTCCGCCGTCGTGGTGGCGATCGCCGAGATCGGCGATAAGACCCAGTTGCTGGCCCTGATCCTGGCGACGCGGTTCCGAAATGCTCCGGCGGTCATTCTGGGCATCCTGTTCGCCACCATCGCCAACCATGGCATTGCGGCCTGGGTCGGGGTGACCGTGGCCGCCTGGCTGGGGGATGAGATCCTGCGCTGGGTCATCGGACTGTCCTTTCTGGCCATGGCAGCCTGGATTCTGGTCCCGGACGAGGCGGACGAAACCCCCGATACTCCGGCCAGGTTCGGCCCCTTTCTCACCACGCTGGTCGTATTTTTTCTGGTGGAGATCGGCGACAAGACCCAGTTTGCCACCGTCGGTCTGGCCGCCCGCTTTCAGGATCCGATTCTGGTGACCGTCGGTACCACTCTTGGGATGCTGGTGGCCGACGTGCCGGCGGTGCTGCTGGGAGACGTCGCCGGAAAACGGATTCCCCTGAAGCTGGTTCGGGGACTGGCGGCGGCTCTGTTCGCGTCATTGGGAGTCCTGGCCCTGGTGGCCTGATCCGATCGGCCACGGCCGCATGCGGATTGGTATCAGGGCGGTTTCCGACCAAGTCGGATGCCGCGACAAGCCCGCGCGGTACCCGCGCGGGCGTCACCAGGTCATGACCGCCAGCGGCTTCTTGGAGGCGGTTTCAATCAGTTTGCCGGCCAAAACCCATTCGTTGACCTGCATGTAACGCGGGGCCAGAAACAGGTAGGTTCTGCGGAACAGTTCCACCGTCTGGGCGGAACGGCAGACCGTGACCGGCTTCCAGGCTTCCAGAATCTCGTCCCAGGCCGCCAGTCGACGGTAAAGGAAGTCTCTGGTCTTGCGGATGAAACGAATCTGAGCTTCGATGTTGCGCAGCACGGCCAGAATCTCGCCCGTCTGGGCGTCGGCCTGCTCGAACTGGTCCGAAAACTCCTTCGACGCCCGTCCGATCAGGCGGGCCACCGGATCGGCAATCTCCAGCACACTGCGCTCGTGCCCGTAGACCCTCCGCAACCCCTGAATCTTGTTATCCACATCGCGGATACGCGAGAAACGCTCCCGCAAAGCTTCGATATAGGCCAGTTCCTTAGCCAGGGATTCGATATAGCCGATCACGTCCCCCTTGCGGTCGCGGCCAAGCCCAAGCTTGTCGGCCGCTTCCTCGAACGCCTGACGCACCTTGCGCTGGGTGATGGGATCCTCGGCAAGCTGCATCAGCTCGTCAGGATTGTTGAAGACCTGCTCGTCCCCGGAAAGCCAGGTGACCATCTGAATGGTCAACCTGTGGTAGGAAAGCTGAAAGTGCCGCTGGGACGGTTCCCAGGAGGCCTCGCTGGTGGTCACTTCCTTGGGAAGCGGATCGCCGACTTTCAACACCCTGGCAAACCCCAGGCCCTCGGCGATCAGGTTGAGCATGATCCCGTCCGGCGTTTCCTCGCCGATGTTGAATTCGCGTTTGATGCCCGGAAAAGAAAGCGCCGCGTCCGTATCGGCGAGTTTGATAATCAACACGGGCTCACCGGCCTGCTCGGACAGGCGAAAGTACATTTTCTGCAAGGAAGTGAAAAATTTATGGTTGAAATTGATGATCCCGGTCTTGTGATACTCCTGCTGCGGCGGAGCCTTGGCTGCGGCGGTCGGAACCGCGGCAGGCGGGGTGACAACGGGGCGTGCCCCGTCTCCACTTGCCGGCTCAGAACCCGATTCGGGTGGGGCTTCCACTTCCGCGGTGTTCGTCCCAGACATCACCCCACCGCCCTGGACCGCTGCGCCAGTCTCAACGCCATGGCTCCCCCGTCAGATATCCTCGTATGCCCCGCGACGACCCATCTGAATATCACGATGGACGTGAACACTCAACAGCAGGCCGAAGCCGAACATCAGAGTCAGCATCGCCGTTCCACCGTAGGAAATCAACGGCAGCGGGACCCCAACCACCGGAATCAGCCCCATGACCATGGCCGTGTTGATAAAAACGTACAGGAAAAACGTCGTATTGATCCCCATCCCCATCAGACGCCCAAAGTAATTGCGGCTGCGCATCGATAGCGCATAGCCATAGATCACCACCAGGCTGTACAGGACGATCAGGGCCACGCCGCCGACCATTCCCAATTCCTCGGTCAGCATGGTGAAAATGAAGTCCGTCTGTTTTTCCGGCAGGAAATTCAGGTGACTCTGGGTGCCTTGCAGAAATCCCTTGCCGAGAATCCCACCGGACCCCAGGGCGATCTTCGACTGGAGAATGTGGTACCCGGCCCCAAGCGGGTCCGCCTCGGGATTCATGAAGGTCAACACCCGTTTTTTCTGGTAGTCCTGGAGAAACTGCCAGGCCACCGGAATGGCGGCAAGGCCAATACCACCGACCAGGCCGAACATCCACAGACGGACACCGGCCAGGAAGAACATTACCGCGCTCCCCATCAGAAGCATCATCGCGGTCCCGAGGTCAGGCTGCTTCAATACCAGAGCGGCCGGCAGCAGGACCAGTCCGATCGGGAAAATCAGGTGGGTTGGACGGCCGACCTCCTCCAGTGAAGAGCCGTGGAAGTATCGGGCCAGGGCCACCACCAGGGCGATCTTCATCATTTCCGACGGCTGAAGCTGGATGACACCAAGATCGATCCAACGCTGCGCCCCCATGCCGATCGAACCCCGCACCTCGACGCCGACCAGAAGCACCAGGGTGAGCCCGTACATGACGTAGGCATAACGCATCCACAGCCGGATATCGATCATGGAAACCAGCAGCATCATCGTCACGGCGATCAGCAGCCGGGTGAACTGGCGCAGGGCCCAGGGTTCCAGGCGGCCATTGGCGGCCGAATACAGCATCGCCGTACCGATGCAGCCGATCAGGAACAGCAGGAATACGTAGGACCAACTGATATGCCACAGCTTTTCCCGCAGCGGCATGCGACTGCGATTCAGGTTGAAGGAGGTCATTTCGACCGGTTCCATCTCACCCCTCCCTGTTCTCGGTCCCGTCTTTCCGAGCCAGTCCGAGACTGCCGCTGGGGTCGAGCCGGAGTACCTCCCGCATGATGTCACGGCCGATGGGGGCCGCCGCCTTGGAGCCGGAACCGCCGTGTTCGACCACGACCGCAAGGGCGTAGCGAGGCCGGTCCGAGGGGGCAAAAGCGACGAACAGGGCATTGTCCCGCTGCTCCCAGGGCAGATCCTCGTTCTTCTTCACCCCGGATTCCCGTTCGCGGGCGCTGATGCGGCGCACCTGAGAGGTGCCGGTCTTACCGCTCAGGGTCATCCCCTCGTAGGACAGGCGGGCGGCATAAGCGGTGCCGCCGGGGATGTTGGACACCGAATACATACCCTGACGGACCAGAGCCAGACTCGTCTTCGACACCCCGAGCCGCTGCGGTGGGACAATGGGCTTCATGGGGCCGGAAGAATGCCCCTTGCCGGCGGTCTCCTTGACAGGCGGTTGCCGGGTCAGCCGTGGGGTGATGCGGTACTCTCCGTTGGCGATCCGGGCCACCATCACCGCTACCTGCAAGGGGGTCGCCAGCATGAACCCCTGACCGATGCCGGCCACCAGAGTCTCGCCCGGATGCCAGACCTCGTTCATGGTCGCCATTTTCCAGTGACGATCCGGCACCAGCCCGGCGCGTTCACCAGAAAGCTCCAGGCCCGTCTTGGTCCCCAGCCCAAAGCGACGGGCCATGTCGGCGATGCGATCGATGCCGGTGCGACGTGCCACCTCGTAGAAATAGACGTCGCACGAGTGCATGATGCCCTGGATCAGATCCATGGAGCCATGACCGCCCTTTTTCCAACAGTGGAACCGCGTACTGCCGAGGGACAGGTGACCCGGACAATGTACCCGCATTTCCGGGGTGATGATGCCGCCCTCCAGCGCTGCCAGCGCCACCATCATCTTGAAGGTCGAGCCTGGAGCGTACTGGCCGGCGATGACCTTGTTGGTCAGAGGAGCCCTGGGATTGGAAATCAGCTCGCGCCATTCGGCACTGGTCAGGCCCCGTGCGAAGGCATTGGGATCATAGCTCGGGGTGGAGGCCATCAGCACCACCTCGCCGGTAATTACGTCCAGCACCGCCACCGCGGCGCTTTCCTCCCCCAGCCGCTGTGCGGCATACTGTTGAAGCCGGATGTCAAGGGTCAGCTTCACCTCGGCCCCGGGTTCGCCGTCCTCCCGGCGGATTTCCCGCATCACCCGCCCGACCGCGTTGACCTCGGACCACACGTTCCCACTCTTTCCCCGTAGCGCCAGATCGTGGATCCGCTCGACGCCGGCCTTGCCGATGCGAAACCCGGGAGCCTCCAGCAGAGGATCCCCGTTCAGGTCCTCCTCGGTGACGCTGGAGACGTAGCCCAGAACATGGGCCCCGAGTTCCCGCAGCGGATAGAAACGGGTCAGCCCTTCCTCGATCAGGGCACCAGGCAGGTCGGGCGCATTGACCTGGATGCGGGCCATGTCCTCCCAGCTCAGGTTCTCCCGCACCGTTACCGGTACGAAGCTGCGGTGCCGTTCGATATCGCGGCGGATGCGCTGACGATCGCGTTCGGTGATGGGGATGATCTGGGACAGCGCCGCCAGCGTGCCGTCCAGATCGTTCATCTGCTCGGAGACGACCAGCAGTTGGAAATTCTGGGTATTCACCGCCATGGGGACGCCGAAGCGGTCGACAATGACACCCCGCCGCGGTGGCAGGAGGCGGGTGCTGATGCGATTTTTTTCCGACAACATCCGGTAGCGGTCGGCCTCCACTATCTGGAGGAAATACAGACGCCCGATCAGGGCGGCCAGCATCACCGCCTTGGCCGTGGCCACCACCGCCACGCGGCGGCTCATCAGCTTGCCGCGATCGATGTCGGCGTTCATCACCCCTCCTTGAGGACGGTAACCTCAACCTGGGCGAACAACCAGCCAAGAACCGGGTACAGAAGAACCGTCAGCAGATAACTGAAGAAAATCGCCGTCGACGCCACCACCTTGCCGAATAGCGCCGCCACCAGAACCCACTTCAGCAGCACCGCTCCGGCGGCAACCAGGCCGAAAGCCCACCACCACACATAGAACGACTTGCCGAAGAAAAATCGCTGCTGCGAACCCAGGACGGCCTGGGCCGCCAGCAACACCAGCGCATCGACACCAAGTGGAGTCCCGAACAGAATTCCCTGGAACACGCCGACCCCGAAGGCCAGATACGGACTCATGAGATCGGGTCTGGCGATGGTCCAGTAGCACACTCCCATCAGGGTCAACATGGGAGCGATGCTCGCGTATCCGGGAAGGTGCGTCGGCAGAGCGGCAATCAGCACCAGGGCCAGTGTCAACACCGCCGGCACCAGATTCCGGGCAATCTGATCCAGTTTCTGCCACAGGGCTGGCTTCACCGGTTCTCTCCGTCCTCCAGCAGAGTCGGCAGAATTCCCGTCAATCCATAGTCAACCAGGCGAACATATTCGACCTGAGTGGCATCCACGAACGGTTGGACGTACATGCCCTTGCCTTCCACCACCCGGGCCACAACCCCAACCCCCAGGTCCGGAGGAAAGGCGTTGGCATCCTCCGCCGTCACCACCCGGTCTCCGGGAGAAATACGCGCCGCATCGCCGGCCAGAAACATCAGACGTGGCAGCTCGGCACCGTTGCCCACCAGGATGGCCCTGGCCCGTGACGGCTCGATGACCACGGGAATACGAGAATTCAGATCGGTAATCAGCAGAATGCGCGCGGCGCGGGTCCCCACTTCATCCACGCGGCCAACCAGCCCGACCCCGGTCATCACGGCCTGCCCCTTGCGCACGCCGTCCCGCTCACCGGCGTTGATCAACAGATCCCTTACGAAAGCGTCATGCACCTCGGCAATGACCCGCGCCGAGATGAAGGAAGCCTGGGGAGAGGGCACGAAATGCAGGAGAGACCGCAGGGAATCGTTCTCGGCCTCAAGCTGGCGGGCCGCCGCCTGCCACTGAGACAGTCTTTCGTTTTCCTCGCGCAGACGGGCGTTCTCGGCCCGCATCGCCACCAGGTCGCGGACACTGGCCACCAGCTCCGCGACCGTGGCAGCCGGCCTTGACACCAGATCCAGGATCGGAGCGAAGGCATCGACCACGGCCCCACGCAGGTGCTCGACCATCAGGGTATCCGCCCTGCCGACGAGCATGAGCCCGAAGGCCACCGACACCATTGCCAGGAGCGCGAACCGCTGGAGCATCAGCCGAAAGGTGCCAAAGCGGAACAACTGCCCTGCCGTCTGCTTCACGACGCCTCTCCGCCCGGTCTATCAATGGCTGCGACGATACCCTAGTACATGCTGGTCAGAACGTTGCGCAGCCGCTTCATTTCCTCCAGAGCGCGTCCGGTCCCCAGGGCCACGCACGACAGAGGATCGTCGGCGATGGACACCGGCAGGCCGGTGGCGTGGCGAAGCACGAAATCCAGATTGGACAGCAGAGCCCCGCCACCGGTCAGCACGATACCCTTGTCCACGATATCGGCCGCAAGCTCAGGAGCCGTATGTTCCAACGCCACCTTGACGGCTTCAATGATGGCGCTCACAGGTTCGGCCAGACTTTCGGCAATCTGGTGCTCGGTGATGACCAGTTCCTTGGGCACGCCGTTCATTAGATCACGACCCTTTATTTCCATGGTACGGCCGTTGCCGTCGTCGGGCGGACAGGCCGACCCGATTTCCTTCTTGATCCGCTCCGCCGAGCCCTCGCCCACCAGCAGGTTGTGGTTGCGGCGGATATAGGCGATGATCGCCTCGTCCATCTTGTCGCCGCCGACCCGGACCGAGCGGGAATACACGATGCCGCCCAGGGACAGAACGGCGACCTCGGTGGTGCCGCCACCGATATCGACCACCATTGATCCCGTCGGTTCGGTGACCGGCAGGCCCGCCCCGATGGCCGCCGCCATGGGCTCCTCGATCAGGAACACGCGCCTGGCCCCCGCCGCCTCGGCGGACTCCTGGATGGCGCGACGCTCCACCGCGGTGGAACCGGATGGCACGCACACGATCACCAGCGGGCTTGCGAAGCTGCGGCGATTGTGAACCTTGCGGATGAAATGTTTGATCATCTCCTCCGCCACCTCGAAGTCGGCGATCACGCCGTCACGAAGCGGCCGGATGGCCTGGATGTTGCCGGGCGTGCGGCCCAGCATCTGCTTGGCCTCCTCCCCCACCGCCAGTACCTGTTTCTTGCCCTTGACCTCGGCGATGGCCACCACGGAGGGCTCATTGAGCACGATCCCCCGACCCTTGACATATACCAGCGTGTTCGCCGTACCGAGGTCGATGGCCATGTCGGCCGACAGCCAACCCGTCAATCTCGAAAACATAGCCCCTCACTCAACATGCAACGAAACCTGCCAGGCCGGGCGGCATCAAGGGCCACGGACGTCCCGGAACAACATTCCCGGAACGATTCCCACTCCATAGAAAGTACCGAATAGCCGCGTTTGTCAACACCATAGGTACACGCGAAAAAGTCATGCCAGAAAGCCGAGTGGCTTTCTGGCAACCGTGGCGGTGTCGGCGACGACCAAGGTCGGGAAGATCAGTTCTTCGCCTTGTCCACCAGGCGGTTGGCGGCAATCCACGGCATCATGCCACGCAGTCGCTGCCCGACGTCCTCAATGGGATGCTCGGCCCAGCGACGGCGGGTCGCCTTGAACGACGGTTGCCCCACCTTGCATTCGCCCATCCACTGACCGACGAAGCGGCCGGACTGGATGTCGTCCAGAATCCGCTTCATCTCGGCCTTGGTCTCCGGAGTGATCACACGCGGCCCCGACACGTAGTCGCCATACTCGGCGGTGTTGGAGATGGAATAGCGCATGTTGGCGATCCCGCCCTCATAGATCAGATCGACGATCAGCTTGACTTCGTGCAGACACTCGAAATAGGCCATCTCCGGCGCGTAGCCGGCCTCCACCAGGGTTTCAAAGCCGGCACGGATCAGGCTGGTCAATCCACCGCACAGCACCGCCTGTTCTCCGAACAGGTCGGTCTCGCATTCCTCGCGGAAAGTGGTCTCGATGATGCCGGAACGCCCCCCTCCCACTGCCGAGGCGTAGGACAGGGCAATCTGCATGGCGTTGCCGCTGGCATTCTGCTCCACCGCCACCAGACAGGGAACGCCGCCGCCACGGGCATATTCGGAACGCACGGTGTGGCCCGGGCCCTTGGGAGCGATCATGAACACGTCCAGATCGGGCCTGGGCTCGATCAGGCGGAAGTGGATGTTGAGGCCATGGGCGAAGGCCAACGCCGCCCCCTGCCGCAGGTTCGGTTTCAGGTCGGCCTCGTAGATGCCGGCCTGAAGTTCGTCCGGGGTCAGCATCATGACGATGTCCGCCCACTTGGCGGCCTCGGCCGGGGTCATCACCGTCAGGTTCTGAGCCTGGGCCTTCGCCGCCGTCGCGGACCCGGCCCGCAGACCGACCGCAACTTCCCTGACGCCGGAGTCGCGCAGATTGAGGGCGTGGGCATGGCCCTGGCTACCGTAGCCGATGATGGCCACCTTCTTCGCCTTGATCAGGTTGACGTCGGCGTCACGGTCATAATAAACGCGCATCGTGGTTCCTCTCTCCCCGGAGACTATGCTGAAGCGGGCCCGGTATTCTTTCGGTATTACAACGCATCGGCCCCGCGGGCAATGGCGACGACACCGGTGCGCGACACGTCCACGAGCCCCAGGGGCTCCATGGCGCGGAGTTGGTGTAGGTGTGGTTGTTGGAGTGTTAGTAGGTGTCTCAGTATTTGTTGGTGTAGGGGTGTTGGTTGAGGTTTC
>JBKACM010000211.1:0-4461 GCA_046269335.1 Alphaproteobacteria bacterium
ATGAACCTAGTAGAACTCAACAAGATCCTCCCCACCCTCATCTCCAACCGCGAGCCCGTCCTGTTGGTCGGACCTCCGGGCTGTGGCAAGACCACGGTGATCAAGGACATCGCGAAATCCCTCAACCATCACCTCGTCATCAGGCATCCGGTGGTAGAGGAGTCGGTTGACAGCAAAGGACTGCCGGCCTTCTACGAGGGCGGCACCCGTGCCCGCTTCACCCTCACCGATGACTGGCGTCAGCTCATCGAGGCCACCGAGCCCACGGTCTGTCTCATCGACGACATCGGCCAGGCTCCCAACTCGGTGCAGGCACCCTACATGCAGTGGATGCTGGAGCGCAGCTGCAACGGCCAACGGCTCAGCGATCATGTCACCTTTGTGGCGTGCACCAATCGCCGGGGTGACGCGGCCGGGGTGCAGGGGCTCATTACTCCCCTGCTTTCCCGTTTCACGACCGTCATCAACGTCGACTTTGACGTGGCCGGCTGGGTCAAGTGGGCCATTGCCGCCGGCATGCCCAACGAGCTGATCGGTTACGCCCGGTTCCGTCCGGACAACATCGGCAACTCGTTCAAGCCGAGCCGGGACATGGAGCCGAGCCCCACGCCCCGTGGCTGGGCCAGCGTCGGCCGCATGTTCAACCTCGGCATCACCGGAGAAGGTGCGACCGAGGCCTGGACCGGTGCCGTCGGCAAGGGCGCGGCCGTCGAGTTCAAGGCGTTCGTCGACGTGTATGGCAAGCTGCCCAACACCGACGACATCCTCAAGGATCCGACCAACCATCCGCTGCCGGACAAGCCGGACGTGACCTACGCCCTGCTCACCGCCCTGTCCTCCATCGCCACGGTCAAGAACCTTGCCACCGTGCTCAAGTTCATCGAGCGCCTGCCGATGGAACATCAGGCCGTCTTCATGGTCGATGCCTATGCCCGGCTCGGCGTGAAGATCGTGACCCATCCCGCCTACACCAAGTGGGTGCAGGCCAACAAGTCGATGGTGTTCTCGTGATATGAAGCAGACCTATTCGGACTTCGGGTCCCTCTGCCGCGCCTACCTCAGCGAATCGCCGCCGCCCTATGGCCGGCTGACCCGCTCTGGCCGCCTCGTCCGCGCCTTCTTTGAAGGCGACGTGATCTACAGTTACGGGAAACACTGGCCCCTGGGTCGGCGGCTCACGTCAGGAAACATCGTGTTGATCTGCGCTCGTCGCTACTCCAACACGACCACCAAGCAACAATGGAAGTTGCACGCTGCGTGCCCGGTTGGGTCAGCCCTGTATCAGGGTTACCCGAGTTGGATCCCGCACCACGTTCAGGATGTGCTTGCACCCCCTGAAGCGGAATGCCTGCACCGGTTGCAGCTGATCCTCGATGGCGATGCCAAGGTGCAGGTCCGACCGACCAATGTCCGGGCGGCCTATGCCTGGTTCCGCCGGCGTCCGGAATTCATCACCGCGTATCAGCTCTTCTGCGCCGAGGTTGCCGGCATCATGCCCCAAAGAACCCCGTTACCCGAACCCCTGTTACCTGTTTACCATGCCTGCCAAATGCGTTACTCCGACCTCCGAGCCCCCGTTGACGTGGCCTGAGGACTCCCAATGGAAACCGAAGATGGACTGGGCCCGCTACCGGATGGTGCGGGACAACCCGTTCTTCGCCTCCTGCCTGCTCAATCTCCGGGTGGAGAAGTCGCTGGCCGTCCCCACCATGGCGACCAACGGCCTCGAGATCCTCTACAACCCGTGGTTCGTGGCGGGCATGACCCGCGAACAGACCCTCGGCGTGCTGGCCCATGAGATCCTGCACGTCGTCGGCCTGCACATGATCCGCCGCCAGCACCGCCACATGAAGGGCTGGAACTGGGCCTGCGACGCCGCCATCAACGGCCTGCTGGTCGACAACAAGTTCGTGCTCCCGAACGGGTGCGTCGAACCGATCCGGGGCAAGACCCCCGAGCAGATCTACGACGAGCTGCCAAACGAGGACAAGACCAACGGTGGCAATGGCGACTTCACCATCGGCGAGGTGACCGACGCCACCGACGGCAACGGCGACCCGGTCTCCAGTGCCGGGGCCAAGGAGCTGGCCGACAAGGTCACCTCGATCACGGTGCGCGCCGCCCTCCGCGCCCAGCAGGCGGGCAAGGTTCCCGCCGGCATGGAGCGCCTCGTCGAGGAGCTGCTCGAGCCGCTCATCCCGTGGCGGGATGTGCTCGCCCGGTTCATCTCCGCGAAGGCCGCCAATGACTGGTCCTGGCAGCGTCCGAACCGGCGCTACCAGCAGTCCGGCCTGTATCTGCCCAGTCCCGACGGCACCCGGCTGGCCAAGGGTGCGGTGGCCTGCGACACGTCCGGCTCCATGGATCAGGAGCAGCTGCGCGAGGTATGCAGCGAGCTGCTCGGCCTGTGCGAGATGTTCGACGCCGACGAGGATCCCTCGCTCGACGTGATCTGGTTCGACCACGCCGCCTGCCACCAGACCGTGGCCACGGCCAGCGACCTGCGTCCGGTCGGCGGGGGCGGCACCAGTTTCCGCGTCGCCTTCGAGCAGATCTCCGTGCTCAGCCTCCGTCCGGCATGGCTCGTCATGCTGACCGACGGCTATTGCGATGACTACGGCCCGGACCCCGGTTACCCCGTGCTCTGGATCCTGACCAAGGGACGGCGGCCCGAGTTCAAGCCGCCGTTCGGTGAAGTTGCCCATTACATGTGATCCCCATGACCATCTATTCCTCCCGCCTCAAGGCCGTCGACGCCTGGTGCTCCGGCACCACCGATCCCGGCCGCACCCGTGACGGCGCGGTCACCTTTGCCGGTGACACGCTGCGCCACTTCAACGCTCCGGTTGCCCGGCGCGACCCCGGCACCGGCTGGATTCGCGTCCGGCACTCAGCGTATGGCGCCCATCAGTTCGAGGACTATGTGGCCTCACATGTTCCCGGACTGAGCTATTGGGTTCAATACCTCAACAACCCCGGCCTCACTGCGACGCAACTGTCCGAGAGATTTTGCCGGGCCTACTCCGGATGCCGCGTGGAATGGCGCCCGTCCTTCCGGCCGGACGCCACGTATAACAATTCGATGGTCACCCTGCAACGCTCCGCCATCTGGACCCACGATCTGGATCTCCCGATCAACGTCGACACGGTCCGGGCCTACTGGCAGAAGGAAGCTGAGCACGTCCTTTACCGGATGCACTGGAAGACGTCCCGGATGCGGTGGCAATACGCCTGCAACATGTTCCAGCAGCTGATGCAGGGACAGCTCGCCGCCGTGGCCAGCCTCGAGGGCGTCCCGACTCCCCTCGACTGGTTCCCGGTATCCGAATACGATGCGCTGCTCATCCGCTTCGACGAGAAGAATCAACCCGCCCGTTTCCCTTGGCACCTCTGGTTCAAGAATCAATATGATCGCTGACATTCTCCACCGGACCAGTCTCCTCCATCAGAAGATGACGGAGGCCGGCTTCCCCCTCACCGAGATCTCCGAAATCCCCGATGGCTTTGCCTTTGCCTTTGCGGGTCCGGAGTATTACCGCAATCACCTGGATCAGGGCACCACCACCAACCGGTGGGGTTACATGCAGAACGCCATCTACAAGGCACCCCGAGTCACGGTCACCGGCACCCTGATCCGGATCAACGGGAACATAAGTGACACCAACACGTCGACCGTGTTCACCAGCGGCACGCCGGTTGACATGACCGGACGCTTCGCTGAGCAGGTGTTTAATCACATCAAAGGTCTCAAGTCCCGCCGCAGCGATGCCCGCACGATCCTCGATCGCCTCGACCACATGACCCGGTTCCTCGGTGACACGGAACATGATTGGCCGAAGCGCAATGCCTGTGCCGTGTGGATGAGCGGCGACCGGTGGTCGGTCGAGAATGTCGCCGGTCTCCTGCAACGGGTTCCCGGGCACCTCGTGCTGGCTACCCGGGATCTGCTGGAGCAGTATCCGCGTAAGGTCGATGGGGAGGACAAGCAACCCCTTGACATCCTGGACACCTTCCTCTCCGAGGTATCCTGGGCCCGGCACATCCTGTCCCTCGAACTCCCGGCCCCCATCCGGGTGCCCGCCAAATTCCGCAGCTTCGCCCATGACTTCAACACCTTCAGCTGGGACACTCCCTGACCTCATCGTCGACCGGGCCGTGCTGTCCGCCACCCCCGACATGCCCGAATGGAGTGACCGGCGACTCCGGAACTGGCTCCTCGTTGCCGGAGTTCTCCCCGGCCTGTTGCCCCGCATCCTGAACCGGCTGACGCCCGAACAGCAGGCCCGGGTGGCGTGTTACTGCCTGGTCCATGACCCGGACCGGGTTCACCTCGATCACATCAACGACCTATGCCAATCACTCTGAAACGGGAACGGGTTTACTCGATCCCCTGGACTGCCAAGAGCGGCTATCAGGTTTGGACCGATCCGTTGGGCGCCTTGGTCTACCGGGTGGAGGGAC
>JBKACM010000212.1:0-4444 GCA_046269335.1 Alphaproteobacteria bacterium
CGATGTGGCCGGCCTCCCGCGTCTTGATGTAGGTGGCATCGATCCAGAGATAGGGCCACTCGCCCTCGATCGGCCGGTCGAGGAACGCCTTGACCCGGCCGTCGATCTCGCCGCACAGGCGGGACACCTCGCTTTTCGAGATCCCCGACATGCCCATGGCCTTGACCAGGTCATCGACCGAGCGCGTCGAGATGCCCTGCACGTAGGCTTCCTGGATCACGGCGGTCAGCGCCTTTTCGACGGTCCGCCGCGGGTCCAGGAACGACGGAAAGTAGCTGCCCTGGCGCAGTTTCGGGATCTGCAGGTCGATCGTGCCGACCCGGGTATCCAGGGGCCGTTCGCGGTAGCCGTTGCGGCTGTTGACCCGCCCGGGCGTGCGGGCATGCAGGCCGGCACCGCACGCCGCCTCGGCCTCGATGTCCATCAGCCGCTGCAAGGCAAAGGCCAGCACGTCCTTCAGGAAGTCGGCATCCGCCCCCTTCTCAAGAAGCTCGGCAAGCGCCATTCTGGGATCGGTCATCGTGTGTCTCCGTTCGGTTGCTGTGTGTCGCAACCAGAACCTAGCAGAGACTCGCGATGGCCACCGCTGTGGATAAGTGGCCCGCCGCCGCCTGACTCGTGGCGGTCGCTGCGGCGGGCCACTTACCCACAGTTCTTACACCACTTCCTGGGACACGGCCAATGCGCCCAAGGTCAATCGCCTTGATCTCGGTGCAATTGGCGTCGATGAAGTCGTCGCCAAACGTGTGAACCGCCCGATATTTTTGCTCAATCGTCCCGTCGAGCGAGCCGTCGTCTGTCCAGGTCGCTTCAAGCCGCAAACGGCATTTCAGCCGCCCGGCATTGTCGGCGCACATTTGGTGGAAAAACTCGGGGATAGCGACGGCGTCGGCCCCTCCCACATCGAGTTCGGGAAACGCGAGAATGGCTTCGAGCACCAAGTGGCGTTCCCGAGGAGCGCCGCTTTCGCCAGCAGGCACATGAAAGTCCTGGCGCCGGGGACGACGTTGGTCGCCGGTAATGCCGAACATCCGCTGGAGCGCCTGCATCACGGCGGTTTTGCCCGCACCGTTTGCTCCGATGAAGGCTGTGAGGCCGGACGTCAGGTCGATTGTTGTCGCCTTTGGTCCGAAGCATCGAAAATTGATCAGGGTAAGCCGCTCAATAAACATGAGCCCATAAACTCCATGAGCTATGCGGGAAACTGGGTGACGCCGGTTTCAGGCGGCGTGCTGTGATGCCGGCTCGCTGACCTCGATACCATCGACGAATTTGACGCCCCGGATGACTTTGGGCAACTGGTTTTCGCCCTTCAGGGCTTTCTGGCTTTCTTGACGTCGCCCAGCGGCGGGTATACGGTGACCGACGTTTACGCTGCTGGTTTTCCGGGGGTGTGGTGGAACTGGTAGACACGCTGGACTCAAAATCCAGTGGCCGTGAGGTCTTGCGAGTTCGAGTCTCGCCGCCCCTACCACGCGAAAGTCGGATCTCCAGGCGGGTGGCCCGCCTGTCGGGGAGACGGATGTCGTGATGATCGGCGCTCAAAGCGGTGGTGCCTCCGCGAAAAACCGTACCCCAGGGCTGGTGCTCGCGGCTTTGGGAGTGGTTTACGGGGATGTCGGCACCAGCCCGCTGTACGCCATTCACGAATGCTTCGGTCCCAGCTCCGGACTGCTCCCCGTTCCCGCCGACGTGTTCGGCATCCTCTCCCTGATCTTCTGGTCGCTGCTGGTCGTCGTCAGCTTCAAATACGTGTCCATCGTGATGCGGGCCGACAACGGTGGGGAGGGAGGGATCCTGGCCCTGCTGGCCCTGGCGCAGCGGGCGATGGGCGAGGAATCGAACCGGAAGAATGGTCGATCCCGCAATACCCTGCTGATGCTGGGTCTGTTCGGAGCCGCCCTGTTCTACGGCGACGCCATGATCACGCCAGCGATTTCGGTCTTGAGCGCCGTGGAAGGGCTGGAGGAAGCCACGCCGCTGCTGAAGCCTTACGTTCTCCCCGTCACCATCGCCGTCCTGATGGGGCTGTTCCTGTTTCAGAAAGTCGGCAGCGAACGGGTGGGACGTCTGTTCGGACCGGTGATGGTGCTGTGGTTTTCAAGTCTGGGACTGCTGGGGCTCAGACAGATCATCGATCATCCCTCGGTGTTGCGAGCCCTGGACCCCAGGTATGCGTTCGATTTCATGCTCCACCATGGGTGGATCGGGTTCGTGGCCCTGGGCTCGGTGGTACTGGTTCTGACCGGGGCCGAAGCGCTGTATGCCGACATGGGACACTTCGGTCGTAGACCGATAAGGCTGGCCTGGTATTTTCTGGTGCTGCCGTCGCTTCTGCTCAACTATTTCGGACAGGGTGCCCTGATTCTGACCGAACCGGAAGCGATCAGCCACCCGTTCTATCGGCTGGCTCCGGACTGGGGACTTTATCCCCTGATCGGACTGGCGACGCTGGCGGCGGTCATCGCCTCCCAGGCGGTGATCTCCGGCGCGTTTTCCTTAAGCCATCAGGCGGTACAGCTTGGGTTCTCGCCCCGGCTGGAGGTCGCCCATACCTCGCACGAGGAAATGGGGCAGATCTACATTCCCCGCATCAACTGGGGACTTCTGCTGGCCGTCGTCTGTCTGGTCCTGGGGTTCAAATCCTCCTCCAATCTGGCTGCCGCCTACGGCATCGCCGTCACCGGAACCATGATCATCACCACCATGCTGGCCTACGTGGTGATCCGCGGGTTGTGGGACTGGAACGGCATTGCCGCCGGGCTGGTGGTCGGGTTCCTGCTGGTGGTGGACATGGCCTTCCTCGGGGCCAACATGGTCAAGATCCCCGAAGGCGGCTGGTTCTCCCTGGCCATGGGAGTGGCGGTCTTCGTCCTCATGACCACCTGGAAACGGGGACGGGCCATTCTGTTCGAGCGGCTGCGCCAGTTCAGCCTGCCGCTGGACGATTTTCTCGTCCGCGTTCACGAACAGGCTCCGGCGCGGGTCGCGGGAACCGCGGTATTCATGACCGGCAACAGCGCAGGCGTTCCCTACGCCATGCTCCACAACCTCAAACACAACCGGGTTCTGCATGAGCGGGTGGTACTGCTGACCGTACTGACGGTCCCGGTTCCGGTGGTCGATGAGGCTGAGCGCCTGGAAGTATCAACTCTGGTCCGGAATTTTTACCGGGTGGTCATTCGCTACGGGTTCATGGAAAGCCCGAACGTGCCAGAAATTCTGGGCCGGTGCGGCTCCCACGGCCTGGTCTTCGATATCATGGAGACCTCATTTTTCCTGGGACGGGAGAGCCTGGTTCCGGCCATTCACCCGGGAATGGCCCTATGGCGGGAGAGGCTGTTCATCTGGATGTCACGCAACGCCATCAGCGCCACGGATTTTTTCAAGATCCCTTCCAACCGGGTGGTGGAGTTGGGAACCCAGGTCGAACTGTAGGAGGTCATGGACGAGCGCCACTTTCCGGAAGCGGCACCCGGGCGCTACTGGCACTGGCTGGAGGAGGCGCAGGCGCAGTGCGACCTTTGCCCCCGGCGCTGCCGTCTGCGGCCTGGACAGCGTGGTTTGTGCTTCGTGCGGGCCTGCGATTCCAACGGAATCGTGCTGACCACCTACGGACGTTCCTCCGGCTTTTGCATCGATCCCATCGAAAAGAAACCCCTCAACCATTTTCTGCCGGGAACACCGATCCTGTCCTTCGGTACGGCGGGCTGCAATCTGACCTGCGCGTTCTGCCAGAACTGGGACATCTCCAAGGCCCGCCTCTTCGACCGCCTGCAAGACCAGGCCTCGCCCGAGACCATCGCCAGAGCGGCCAAGGCGCTGAACTGTCGCAGCGTCGCCTTCACCTACAACGACCCGGTGATTTTCCTGGAGTACGCCGTGGACACCGCCAAGGCCTGTCATGCCCTGGGGATCCGAACGGTGGCGGTAACGGCGGGCTACATCGAGGCAGAGCCCAGGGCCGAGCTGTTCGCCCACATGGATGCCGCCAACGTGGACCTGAAGGCGTTCCGCGAGGCCTTCTATCACCGCCTGAGCAGTGCCCACCTGGCACCGGTCCTGGAGACCCTGGTTTATCTGAAGCGGGAAACCGATGTCTGGCTGGAGGTGACGACCCTGCTGATACCGGGGGAAAACGACAGCGACGAGGAACTTCTCGACCTGTGCCAATGGCTGGCGACCCATCTGGGGCCGGAGGTCCCGTTGCACTTCACCGCCTTTCATCCGGATTACCGGATGAGGAGCATCCCCCCGACCCCGCCGGCAACCCTCCTGCGGGCGCGCAGCATCGCCCTGGCTCAGGGACTTCGCTACGTTTACACCGGCAACGTACACGACCCCTCCGGCGGATCGACCTACTGTCACGGCTGCGGGACCGTGCTGATCGTGTTCGCTGTGGAACACCGCTACGCCTGGGGTGATGACGCCGAAGCACCACTGG
>JBKACM010000213.1:0-4433 GCA_046269335.1 Alphaproteobacteria bacterium
CACTGGTCGCGCCTGATCTGTTATCTGGACGATGGCCGCCTGGAGATCGACAACAACGGGGTCGAGAATGCCATCCGCCCCTCCGGCTTCTTCCGAGTCTCCTTCCGACCTTGAAAAGGGCGAACTGTTCCTCACCTATGAAACAGGGGACTATGCTCTCCTGTCCATGCGCTTCCAGAACCTGTCGGAGATGGACGGTGACGACATGCAGAATCTCGTCCATCTGCTTGGTCGTTACAACAGAACGCTTTTCCGCGGCGATACCGCCGTCTACATGGCCGCCAAAACAAGTGCGATCATGGGAGCCTTCGAGAACCCCAACGACGCGCTGAGTTGTGCGTTCCACTACCTGAACATCATGAGAGGCCTGAACGTAGAGGCCAACGTCGCGATCAACTGGGGGGCGGCAACCGTTCGGCATGATGCCGTTCATTCCCGCGACGAGTTGCTTCTCCATTCCATTCATCCGGCTGCCCGCCTGGAACCGGTGGCGAGTTCGGGCGAGGTGGTGGTTCTGGAGGAGATCCGTTCCCATCCGGAGACGAACGCGAAACTGTTCAACTTCAAGCGCGTGATGCGCAAGTGGAAGCGGGAAGCCGATCCGGACAGTGCCGGAGTGGATGTGGTCTGTTACCTGGTCAGGACCCGCCAGGAGGTGGAGGCCTGACGGGCTGTCCCGTCGGGTCGTGTTGGCGATGTTCGTGTGTGGATTGGGACTTCGGAAATGCCAGACCGTGACCCGCATCAACTGAAGAAGGACCTGCCATTGGCCGGCAGGTCCGCCCTCGTGATCGAATCCTCCCGGCATTCCGGCTGGGAGCAGAGGTGCAAGACGTGGTTGCGCATGTGGGGGGCGGTGCGTATCGATGGGGCCGAAAACGTTCCCATAGCGGAGTCCTATCTTTCGCGTCTGACGCCGGACATCATCCTCTGCCCGTTTTCGATCGTGCCTTCCGGGGGGGTCGATTTCGTCCGCACTCTGCGGTCAGGTGCAGCGGGGGGGCATTGCGGGATACCCGTCGTGATGGTGCTTGACCGCGACGAAGCGGACCACATGGGGGAGGCGTGGCAGGCGGGCGTGACCAGTTTCGTCATCGCCCCCCACAAACCGGAGGAAATTCTGGACGCCGTACTTGAGGTCCTGGAGGGTCCCCCCAGAAAGCGCGAGCCCGTCAGAGTCATGCGGACCCCCCTTTTCACGGCGGTCACGAGGATCGGGAGGAGCGACGTGTCCTACCCCGCAGCCGAGGAGGTGGTCCGGGAAGCTTCCGATATCGGGCCGGCATGCAGCCAGATGGAGGTTTTCCGCAAGCTTCAAGGCGGGGGCGGGTAGGGGAAAACGCCATTGTCGTTCCGGCAAAGGTTCCACGGCCATTGAAGCCGGCAGGTGCCCCCTGTATCTTTCCTGCCGTTGAAGGCGGAGGAGCGGGGGATTGGGGTCATGGCGAGCAGAAGCATCCACAGCCCGGCCGATCTCGTGCAGCTATTGACCGAGTCCAACGGGCGGCTTCTGGTCAACATGTATCCGGCTGTGGGCCACGTGGTGCCGGAGGTGGACAACTTCGTCCGTCGTCGTCGTCTGGGTGAGTTGCCGTCCGGCGTGCCATTTTTGCTTTGCATGCCGCCGAACCAGCTCAGTTTCTGCGTCGCGGACTGCTACCGCTCCTATTTCGAGGGCGTGACGGTCAGCCAGGAAATCTACGAGATTTCCAAGAAGGTCGCCTATCACTATCCCGAACTGACCGTCGATATCGGGATTTCCTCTCTGAAACTGGCACCTGATCCGAACCGTCCCACCCGCAAGATGCCGTGGTTCAACGACATCCTGTACATGTTGACCCAGGAGGATACCGGCCGGCAGTGGCTGGAATGGTATCGCAGGCGGCGGGAGACCATCGACTACCGGCCAATTGATCACAATCTGGACAGGACGCCGGCGCTGGAGGCATTTCTGGGGGCGGGGATCGAGAAATATGCCGTCTTCCAGATCAAGGACAAGCCTACCACCGCCGTTGCCACTCCGACCGAGACCGCGACCTATTTCGATACCCTGGGTTACCTGCGGGACAACGGCTATACCCTGGTCCTGGTGGGGAGAGAGAAATATCGGGAGGAACTCAAACACTTCGGCGTTCTGAATTACGCGGGCAGCGATATCGCCGACTTCAAGCACGATCTTCTGATGTTCAAGCATGCCAGGCTGGCCGTTACCGCCGGGTCCGGCATCGCCATCATCGCCGATCTTTTCGATACGCCCCTGGTCTACGCCAACACCTGGCACCTGGACAATCTGCCCTTCTCCGCGATGTGCAACGCCGTTCCCACGCTGTTGAAGAGCCGGGCGACGGGAAAGCTCGTGAGTTTCGCCGAGCATGGGGAGGTGTTCAACCAGGTGGGGGGCAGCACCAACTTTCCCTGGACCACCCACGAGCCGCGCAATCCCGATGGCCAGGACATCCTGGCTGCTGTCCGCGAGGTTCTGGAGCCGGGATTTGCCACGGCTCCCCTTACCCCGGCGCAGCACCGGGCCAAATACATGCGTCCCGACGCCTATTCGACCGGAGGGTTCGCCAGGACGTCGCAGGCGTTTCTGGAAAAATTCAGTATGCTTCTGTAGTGATACCGGCCGACACTCGATTTAACTCATCGGTCGGTGTCAAGCCGCCATTGAGGCGGCAGCCAAGCGGGCGGACGCCCGCGCTAGAGCGGTTTCCGACCAAGTCGGATACCGCGATAAGCCTGCGCGGCGCTTGAGCGGCCAGAGGCAGAGTTCAGAGCGGTTTCCGGCCGAGTCAACCCGGTCGGAAACCGCTCTAAGGCAGAGGGTGCAGACAAAAAGATACCAAGCGGCCATTTCAATGGCCGCTTGGTATAGCGCGGCAGCAAGGGCGGGATCATGACCTTTCCTGATGAAAAGTATGCTTCGATCGCGAGCTTTTTCGATGACTATGCCGGAGAGATTGGCCGGGCCATGGCTTCGGTATCCCGTTCGTCGCTGGAGACCGCGGCCGGGTTGCTGACGGTGGCCTTGAGCCGTGAGGCCCAGGTTTATGCCTGCGGCAATGGCGGATCGGCGGCAATCTCCAATCACATGGTCTGCGACCATTCCAAGGGCATCCAGACCGACACCGACCTTCGTCCCAGGGTGTACTCCCTTTCCGCCTCGGTAGAGCTGATCACCGCCATTGCCAACGACATCGCCTACGAGGACACCTTCGTCTACCAGCTTGCCACCTACGCCCGATCCGGGGACGTGCTGATTACCGTCAGTTCCTCGGGCGATTCCGAAAACGTGGTGCGGGCGGTCCAGTGGGCCAAAGAACACGGGGTCGCCACCATCGCTTTTACTGGTTTCGAAGGAGGGCGCACGGCCAGGCTCGCCGATGTCAACCTGCATGTCGCGGCCCTGAACTATGGAGTGGTGGAGGATGTTCACCAGTCGCTGATGCATGTTCTGGCGCAGTATATCCGTCAGTCGCGGATGCCGGCGGCGTTGGTGAAGGAACGGAAGTTCTGATGAAGCTGGTGGTTGGAGCCGGGGGGCAGATTGGCAGGGCCCTGCTGGCGGCGTTCGCGGCGGGGGGGATTTCCGCCCTGGGGGGCACCCGTCGGGAAATCGATCTGGCCCAGCCCTCTTCCCGTTGGCAGATTCCCGGAAAGGTCGATCAGGCCTTCCTGTTCGCCGCCCAGACCAGCATGGCGGCTTGCGAGCAGGAGCCCAAGTTAAGCGCGCGCATCAACGTGGAAGCTCTTCTGGAACTGGCGGCCCTTTTGCGGGCGCGGGGGGCTGGGCTCGTGTTCCTGTCCACCGACCGGGTATTTGACGGCAGCCGTCCCCATCGTCTGGACGCGGAGGACCCTTGCCCGACCAACGCCTATGGTCGGCAGAAGGCTGAAGCCGAGGCCGGGTTGAAGGCCCTGGGCGGCACGACGATCCTCCGCCTGTCCAAGGTGGTACCGCCGGATTTTCCGCTGTTTCGTGGCTGGCTGGAGGCCCTGGCCCGGGGCGAACCGATCACTCCCTTCGCCGACGCGACCCTCGCCCCGGTCTCCCTCGGCCTGGTGGTCGAGGTTCTGCGGCGACTGGCCTCGGTGGAGGCCGGGGCTGGGGGGGATATCCTACAACTGTCCGCTTCCAGGGAAGTCACCTACGCCGAAGCGGCTCGTTCCCTGGCGGTTCTGGCCGGCTACGACCCGGCCCTGGTCCGCCCCACCCCGGCCCCTCCCGGAGCTTTTCTTCCCTTTTCCACTCTGGATGACACAACGCTACGCGCGGCAACCGGCATCGCCGCGCCGGACCCGCAACCGGCCCTGGAGACGGTTGCGGCGGCGTGGCGGGGGGGGGTCACCGAGGGGGCGGGGGAGCCAAGGCGCTTCCGACGTTACCATCAGGGGCGGGGGTCGGGGCACTCGCTCCCGGGTGGGAAGAGGCG
>JBKACM010000214.1:0-4393 GCA_046269335.1 Alphaproteobacteria bacterium
CCCGCGCGATCGTTCGCGCGTAAGCCAAGGGGCCGGACGGCCCCGCCGGCGATTGAGGGCGTTGATCGGTCACGATCAACGCAGATTGGTATCAGTCCCCGAACAATCCCTCGATCAGGCGGCCCAGAACCCCCGTGTCCCCATCGAACCTCTCCCCCGCCGTCGGCAACTCGGTGGGGGAGACCTCCTCAGGCGAGGCATCCGCCGGGAAGGTGGTACCCATCGCCCCCGCCAGCGGACGGGGCGGCAGTCCCTTGTGCGCCGATACCATGACCTCCCGCCACAACGTTGCCGGCAGGCTGCCGCCGGTGACTTCCTTCATGGGAGCGTTGTCGTCGTTGCCGAGCCAGACGCCGGCGATGAAATCGGCGGTGAACCCCAGGAACCAGGCGTCGTGGAAATCCTGGGTGGTGCCCGTCTTGCCGGCCGCCGGCCGGTCCAGGGCGGCCTTCTTGCCGGTGCCAACGCCGATCACCCGACTCATCATCCGGTTCATGGCCGCCACGTGGCCGGGGGCGATGACACGACCGACCCCACCCCCCTCTCGCCGGTACAGAACGTTGCCGGCTCGATCGCGGATTTCGAGGATGCCATACGGCAGCACGCCATAGCCGCCATTGGCGAACGCCGCATAGGCACCGACCAGATTGAGGAGGTCCACCTCGCTGGTCCCCAGGGCCACCGAGGCGTCAGGATGCTTGGGCATGGCGACGCCTAGCCGCTGCGCCACCTGGACCACGCGGCCGATGCCGGCCCTCTCCGCCACCCGTACCGCCACCGTATTGATGGAGTGGGCCAGGGCATGGGACAGACTCACCGGACCCTCGTAGCGGTGGGAAAAATTCTTAGGGCTCCAACTGCCGATACGGATCGGGGCATCGTCCACGATCGACTCGGGTGCCAGGCCGGATTCCAGTCCCGCCAGATAGACGAACGGCTTGAACGAGGAGCCCGGCTGCCGCGCCGCCTGGGTGGCACGGTTGAACTGGCTGTCGCCGTAATCCCGACCACCGATCATCGCCCGCACGGCACCATCTGGGCTCATCACCACGATGGCCCCCTGCCCGACGTGGGCCTTGAGCCCCGGCTGACTGTCCAGGAGGGCGTCCAGAGCCGCCTCGCTCGCTCTTTGCAGCGCCGGTGCCAGGGTGGTCACCACCACCAGATCCCGATCCACCGGGCCGACGAAGGATGAAACCTGGTCCCGGACCCAATCGCCGAAATAGCGGCCCACCGGCGTCTGGGCGGAGCCGGTGGCGGTAGCCGCCGTTGCCTGGACCGCTTGCGCCTGCGCCGGTGCCAGGAAGCCGGCACCTACCATGTTTTCCAGTACCTGCCGCGTCCGCCGATCGGCGGCTTCGGCGCTGGAGACCGGATTGTAGCGGGAGGGGGCCTTGGGCAACCCCCCCAGCATCGCGGCCTGATACAGGGTAAGCTGCCGTGCCGAAACGCCGAAATAGCGCCTGGACGCCGCCTCCACCCCATAGGTGCCGTTGCCGAGATAGACGCGGTTGAGGTACAGGGTCAGAATCTGTTCCTTGGAGAACCGGTGTTCGAGCCAGAGGGCCAGGATCATTTCCTGAATCTTGCGCTTGAAATTGCGGTCCTGGGTCAGAAACAGATTTTTCGCTACCTGCTGGGTCAGGGTGCTCCCCCCCTGCACCACCCTTCCGGCCCGCAGATTGACGGCAGCCGCCCGCAACATGCCGATCGGGTCGATCCCGAAGTGCTGATAGAAGCGGCGGTCCTCGGTGGCGATGAGAGCCTGCGGCAGATAGGGTGGCAGGTCGCCGAGACGCACCGGGTCGCCGTACAGATCGCCATAGGCGGCAATGGTCTCGCCGCTGGTCCCGATCAGGGTGACGCCGGGCCGGCGTTGCAGGGCCGCCGATTCCACATCCGGAAGGTCAGCGGCGTACCACGCTACCACGGCCGCTACGGCAATTCCCCCCCACACCCCCAGCGACAGCACCCCGATCATGAGGCGGAACCACCAGCCACGGTGCCTCCCCCCCGACGGGGCCTGCCCACGCTTCCCGGACTTACCCCGTTTTTTCCCGGATTCTTTCCGGGGTTCTTTCCGCGTTCTGACTCGCTCCGGGGGGGAGGCGGTCTCTTTGGACCCGGATTTCCGAGAACCCGGCCCGGACATGCCATGGCCCCGGTCCTCCGGATCGGCACGCAGTAGCGGCCCCCGGTGGTCCTGGGACTCCCCCATCTCCTCTGATTTTCGTGGCGGCATGGTCATGGCGAAAGGGTTTTAGCATACGCCGGCCACGACTCAACTCGACATCTGGCGTTCTCGTCGATGATAGATAATACTGGGTTCTCGGGACTGACCCCAGGACAGGGAACCATACGACATGGACGCGGCAACGATCCGGCGCATTCTCGACGAACACCACAACTGGACAACACCGGGTGCGGAGGGCAAGCGGGCGGATTTCACCGACGCGGTCCTGCGCGGCGCGGATCTTCGGGCCGTGGACCTGCGCGATGCCGAGTTGCGCGAGGCCGACCTGACCGAGGCCAACCTGGAGCGGGCCAACCTGGCCGGGGCGCGCCTGGAGGGAGCCACACTGCGGGGGGCCAATCTGCGGTATGCCAATCTCACCGGCACCGATCTCAGCAACAGCGACTTCCGCGACGCCGACCTGACCGGGGCCGACATCACCAATGCCGATTTCTGGCGTTGCAACATGCGCGGCTGCATCATCTCCCCGGAGCAGCTCCACGCCGCCATGAAGTGCCGCTTTTAAGGGCGCTTTCCCAGCGTCGAAGCCGTCCCCCTTCCCCACAACGAGAGACCCCCATGCGCCGTTCCGTCTTTTTTCTGCCGACCCTGAAGGAAAATCCGGCGGAGGCCCAGATCATCTCGCACCGCCTGATGCTGCGGGCCGGCATGATCCGTCAGCATGCCTCCGGGATCTACAACTGGCTGCCCCTGGGGCTTCGGGTCCTGCGCAAGGTCGAGGAAATCGTGCGCCAGGAGCAGGACGCCGCCGGGGCCCAGGAAATCCTGATGCCGACGGTGCAGTCGGCGGAACTGTGGCGGGAGTCGGGCCGCTATGACGACTACGGCAAGGAGATGCTGCGCATCACCGACCGCCACGAACGGGCCATGCTCTACGGTCCCACCCACGAAGAGGTGGTGACCGACATCTTCCGGCAGAACGTCAAGACCTACCGCGACCTGCCGAAGATGCTCTACCAGATCCACTGGAAGTTCCGCGACGAGGTCCGGCCGCGCTTTGGCGTCATGCGGGGCCGCGAGTTCCTGATGAAGGACAACTACTCCTTTGACCTGGATTTCGCCGGAGCCCGCCATTCCTACAACCGGATGTTCGTGGCCTACCTGCGAACCTTCGCCCGCATGGGCCTGAGAGCCATCCCCATGCGGGCCGACGCCGGCCCCATCGGCGGCGATCTCAGCCACGAGTTCATCATCCTGGCCGACACCGGCGAGAGTGGCGTGTTCTGCCACAAGGGCCTTCTGGACATGCCGGTACCCTCCAATGTCAACTACGATGGCGACCTTCAGCCGATCGTCGATGAATGGACCTCGCTTTACGCCGCCACCGACGAGAAGCACGACCCGGAAAGCGCCGAGGTCCGGGAGGTCGCGGACGAACTGGTCGCGGCGCGGGGAATCGAGGTCGGCCATATCTTCTACTTTGGCACCAAGTACTCCAAGGCCATGAATGCCGTGGTCACCGGACGTCAGGGGGAACCGGTGACGGTGGAGATGGGCTCCTACGGTATCGGCGTTTCCCGACTGGTGGGCGGCATCATCGAGGCCTCCCACGACGATGCCGGCATCATCTGGCCGGAAAGCGTCGCGCCCTTCCGGGTGGGACTGATCAACCTGAAGGCCGGTGACGCCACCACCGACCGGATGTGCGAGGCCGTCTATATCAGCCTGCGCAAGGCCGGCGTCGAGGTGCTGTACGACGATCGCGACGAGCGGGCCGGAGCCAAGTTCGCCGATATGGACCTGATCGGGCTGCCGTGGCAGCTCATCGTCGGCCCCAAGGGCGTGGCCAAGGGTCTGGTGGAGATGAAAAATCGCGCCACCGGTCAGCGCGAGGAAATCTCGGTGGACAGCGCCCTGTCCCGGCTGGGAGCATGAACGTGATCTTCTCCCCCTTCGAGCGGATGGTAGCCTTCCGTTACCTGCGGGCCCGGCGCAAGGAGGGGTTCGTCTCCGTCATCGCGGGATTCTCTCTGCTGGGCATCGCCCTGGGAGTCGCCACCCTGATCATCGTCATGGCGGTGATGAACGGCTTCCGGCACGAACTGCTGGGCCGCATCCTGGGCCTGAACGGCCATCTTGGCATCTATGGCCTGTCCAATCGCATGACCCAGTTCGATCCCCTGGCCCCTGGCTTTATGC
>JBKACM010000215.1:0-4334 GCA_046269335.1 Alphaproteobacteria bacterium
GCCCGGCCAGGGGCCATACGATGAGTCGATTTATCGGCTCATCGGTATGATACCAACGGTACGAGGCCTTGACTCGTACCGTTGGTATCAAGCTCCTACCAGGTTGCGCTTGATGGCGTAGGAGGTCAGTTCGGCGGCATTGTGCAGATTGAGCTTGCGCATGAGATTGGCGCGATGGTTCTCGACCGTCTTGACGCTGATGAACAGTTGCTCGGCTATTTCCCGGTTGAGCAGGCCCTCGGCGACCAGTTTCAGTATCTGCTGCTCCCGGGTGGTCAGAGAATCGCGGGCCGTACCTCTGGTCACACCTTCACCCAGAAGCCGCTGGATGGCTTCCTCGGAAACACCATCGGGGTAATAGCGGACACCGGACAACACCGTCTGAATGGCCAGGACCAGGCCGGCACGGTCGATCCGTTTCAGGATGTAGCCACCGGCACCGGCCCGCATCGCCTCGGCGATCGTTTCCTCGGAGTCGGAAACCGTCAGCATCAGGACCCGGGTTTCTGGCCATCTCTGCCGAATTTCGCGCGTGGCGTCGATGCCCCCCATCCTGGGCATCGACAGGTCCATAAGGATGATATCCGGCAGCAACGCCCCGCTGAGACGAACGGCCTCAAGCCCGTTTTCCGCCTCGCCGACCACCTCCATGTCCGGCTCCGAGACCAGCAGGGCACGCAAGCCCTCCCGTATCAAACGCTGATCTTCCGCGATCAGAACACGCGCAGGGCCCGACATCGCTTGTCGCCTTCAAGACAACCACTTGACGCAAACCAGAAAACCGCTGGCCAGAGTATATATGAGAAAGGTCTTGTCAAGACAGGACAAAAGAGGGCCCGCGACCGTCGGGCGAGCCCGACCGTCCTGGTGCCCGGGTCACAGGCCGGAAACCCGGCCCTCCGGTATCAGAGAAACTTCGCCACGGTCTGAAGGAAGTTTGCAACGGAAATCGGCTTGGCGATATAGCCCTCACAGCCGCCCTCGCGGATCTTCTCCTCGTCACCCTTCATGGCGAAGGCCGTCACCGCGATGACGGGGATGCCTTTCAGGTCCGGATCGGCTTTGAGATTTCTGGTGACATCCAGCCCGGAAATCTCCGGCAACTGGATATCCATCAAGATAAGATCGGGCCGATGTTCGCGCGCCAGCTTCAGGACCTCCCGCCCATCCTTGGTCTGAAGAGTGGCATATCCATGAGCCATCAACAGATCGTTGAACAATTTCATGTTCAGGTCATTGTCCTCAACGATCAGTATTGTCTTCGGCATGTGTGTTTCCCACGATCAAGAGAACGCTTCACCAACAGAACGTTTCGCCAACACCACCGGATCGGACGGCCATAAGCCGGCACGGACCCGACGATCCTCCCGAGCCCCGGGTCCCCATGATGGGAAATACCAGCGTCCAAGTCAAACAGGGTGTGTGGCAAACGTCATAAAACCCGGGATGAATCCGAATCCTCAAGATTTCCCGCTTCCGTGTTCCGGTTCTCCTCCGCCCGCAGCGACCCAGGCCATGGCCAGCCACCCCAGCAGAAACGCCGTTCCGCCCACCGGAGCTACAAGGGGAATGTGGATCCCAGCCAGACCCAGGGCGTACAGTGGCAGGCTGAAGAGCAAGATCCCCGCGCAGAACAGGACTCCCGCGATTGTGACGGCGGATCTGGATGGGTACCGCTCCCGTAGCCATGCCACCGCCAGCAGGGCCAGGGCGTGAAACATCTGATAGTGGGAACCTGTCTCCGCCATTTTTGCCCCCCCGGCGTCGGGGGCGGCATGCGTGGCCAGGGCCCCGGCCCCCACCGCCAGAAATCCATTGAGGGCGGCAAGCAACAACCATGGTTTCATGACCCGTCTCACCTTGAAAAAATGGGCCGGACGCAAGTCCGGCCCCAAGTCGCCGTCGGGGGATAGAGAGTATCAGGCTCCGTCGGAATCACGCCCCAGTATCGAGATACCGGTGGCGCGTCCCTCATCGCCAGGGAAGGGACTCTAAGGGACGACAAGACGGAACACTGTGACCCCCGTCACAGGGAGCCCAATAATCGCCCGTGGCCGCTCCTGCCGGACGGGTCCCGCCTACTCGCCCTGAACTTCCTCCACAAGATCGGTTAATCGATCGATATCCAGCACGAGGAGAGCATCCCGCTCGCGGCGCACGATTTTCTGACGGGCCAGATCGCCAAGCACCCTCGCCACTGTCTCACGAGTAGTGCTGACCCGGCTTGCGATATCGCCATGAACCGGAATGGGCCGCAGCACGACATTGCCCTGCGAATCACGGGAACCGGCACGGGCCTGGCGCAGCAGCTCGGCGTGGACCCGGTTGTTGGCCCCAAGGGTGCTCAGCTCCATGATGCGGCTGGTGGCGTGGCGGACGATACTGGTCAGACGGCGCATGACGTCCAGCGCCACCTCGGGGTGGTCTCGGACCAGACGTACGAACTGGTCCGGCGACAGGATCGCCACCTGCGTATCTTCCAGGGCCAGAACGCTGGCGGAACGCGGGGCTCCGTCCAGGGCCGACAACTCGCCAAAGTACTCGCCCCGTCCCAGATCGGCCAGGGTGACCTCGCGACCCGACAGGGAATAGATGATGATGCGGACCCGGCCCGAGACAACGAAGTAAATGTCCCGCGACTCGGCCTGACGGTCGATAATCTGTTCCTGGGCGGGAAAGCGCTTCCACCGGCAGATTTTGGCGATTTCGTCCCGCTGGCGTTCTTCCAGCGAAGTGAACAGGGAAAAGGTACCAAGTCCCTTTGAGTCTTCGTTAGCCAACATCCTACTCCGCAGGCCTACCCCGGTCCCCAAGGGCAAAAGACAGCCCATCGTAATCCATGTTTACCGGAATACCACGGTTTTTTGGCCGTTGAGCAACACACGGTGCTCGACATGATAGCGTACCGCCCGCGCCAGGACGACACTTTCCAGGTCGCTGCCGATGGCGACCAGATCCTCCGGCCCGTGCGTGTGGTCCACCCGTTCCACCGCCTGGTCGATGATAGGACCCTCGTCCAGATCGCTGGTAACGTAGTGGGCGGTGGCACCAATGATTTTCACGCCGCGCGTGTGGGCCTGGTGATAAGGCTTGGCCCCCTTGAAACTGGGCAGAAAGGAATGATGGATGTTGATGCAGCGGCCGCTCAGGGCTTCGCAGGCTCGGGCGCTCAGCACCTGCATGTAACGGGCCAGCACCACCAGATCGGTCTTCATCTCCTCCACCAGGGCCAGAAGCCGCGTCTCCTGCTCCTCCTTGGTATCCCGGGTCACCGGCAGGTAGTGGTAGGGGATGCCGTGCCAGTCCACCAGACTGCGCATATCCTGATGATTGGAGATGACGGCGGCTATGGTCACCGGCAGGCTGCCAGTGTGGTAACGGTGAAGAAGATCGTTGAGGCAGTGCCCGAATTTCGACACCGCGATCACCAGACGTGCCCGCCGGGCACCGTCGTGAATCCGCCAGATCATCTGAAACCGGTGGGCAATCTGGGCGAATTTTTTGTTCAGATCACCCAGCGGCGGAGCCAGAACCCCGGTGGTGAACACGATCCGCATGAAGAACCGGTTGGAAAACGGGTCACCGTACTGGGCGGCCTCGGTGATGAAGGCATCGTTGTCGGTCAGGAACCCGGATACCGCCGCAACGATGCCCACCGTATCGGGACAGGTAATGGTGAGGACATACCTTTGCACCGGATCCGACATCACTCCTTCCCCTTGCGGCCTGTCCCTCGGCAGGGGTTACTTCTGCGGAGACTGCGGCTTGTCATCCGGCTCCTCCTCCTCCGGCCCCTCGTCCTCCAGGGCCGCGTCAATTTCCATGCCCCCCAGGACCCCGACGACACCACCGACCACCGTGCCCAGGGCGATCGACGCCGCCTGGCCCGCGCCGGAGCCGAACTGCGCACCAACAACGCCACCGACGACCGCCAGCGTCACGCCCCCCAGGGCCTCCACCGGCCCGACGTCTTCCATGGATTCGCAACCCGCCAGCAGCGCCACCGCGGCCGTAGCAGCGATCAACGTCCTCATGACATCCCCTCCCCCGGAACTCGACACACGCCTCCCCTCCCCCATCCAACCCAGGGATGGCACCGGCCCCTTAACTACCAGCCCTTGGGCGGGCGGGGCAAGGTACTCCCATCCCAAAGAGACACGAAAGACCAATTTTTTCGGTTTTTCCCTCCAGGGCGGCCTTCCTCCTCAACGGGAAAGCACACGGGGAGGAGGGAAACGGATGGCGACGGTGGTGCCGATACCGGGCTCGCTGGAAATTTCGAGGCGACCGTCGTGCAACTCGACCAGGGCTCTGGTCAGAGGCAGGCCAAGGCC
>JBKACM010000216.1:0-4276 GCA_046269335.1 Alphaproteobacteria bacterium
GCAGCGATCGAGAATGCTTCCTTGGCAGCGTCGTCTGGTTCCGGCACCACTTGATCCGCAGCAGCACGCAGGGCGGCGGCAACGGCTGGGCGTGGGCGATTACCTGGCGGGCGATGGCGGCGTGAACCAGGGCGACCTCGCGGGCCTCGCCTTCCAGGCTGGAGGCCAGGATCAGGGGGGTGACGCCGGCCCGTCTTGCCGCTGCGGCCGCCGCTTCCAGGGCCTTCTGGGCGGTGGCGACGATCTTGCAAGAGCAGCGTCCATCCTTGAAACCGGGATCGTCGGGTTTGGGGCTCTCCGCCTCGTGGCTCTCAAGATGGTGCCGAACCGGATCCGGAACCGGAATATCGTGGCGGGTCAGAATCGCCAGGGCTTCGGCTGTGGTGGTGGGGTCGGGAAGGGTAGGGCCGGAAGCGATTGTCGCCGGATCGTCTCCCGGTACGTCGGAAATCGCCAGGGTTACCACCCGGGCCGGGGCGGCGGCGGCGGCCAGACGTCCGCCCCTTGATGGCCGAAAGGTGCTTGCGCACGCAGTTGATCTCGGAAATGGACGCTCCGGAGCGCAGCAACGACCGGGTCAGGAACTGCTTGTCGGCCAGGGAGACCGTCGGCGGCGGCAGGGTCAGCAGGGCCGAGCCCCCTCCCGACAGCAGGCACAACAGCAGATCGTCTGGCCCGAGACCCCGCGCCAGGGCGAGACTCCGCTCCGCTGCGACACGCCCGGCTTCGTCTGGCACCGGATGTCCGGCTTCCACCACTTCCACCTGGCGGGTGGCGACCCGGTACCCGTACTGTGTTACCACCAGTCCCGACAGGGCGGGGCCCTGCCAGTGGGTCTCGACCGCGCGGGCCATGGCCGCCGCCGCCTTGCCGGCTCCAACCACCACCACCCGCCCCCTGGGCGCGGGTGGCAGGTGGGGAGGTACGCAGGAGTCGGGCGATACCGCGCCGACGGCAGCATCGAACAGGGCGCGCAACAGAGCTTGAGCGGCATTCCTCATGAGGGCATGATAGCGGCCGGAAGCGCTGCCGCAACGGTGAAACGGCCCAGGGTAATCGGGTGAAAATTGGGAACAGGATCTTGTGTTGGGGTAAAACGGGAACAACTGGCGCATTGAGCGCTCGCGCACCCGTGTGCGCGCAAGCCAAGGGCGCGGACGCGCCCGCCCGGCGACTGAGGGACAAGAACAAACCAGGGCAATCGGGTTCACCCGATTACCCTGTGAAACGGCCATGCCGGGAGTGCGATGCGGACCGGATGTGGCACGGGGTGGCATGACAGAGGCGACACTACTCTTTGTCGCATGCTTGGCAGCGGGGCTCGCGTTGGCCCTGATTCTGGCGGTGCGGGCCAGGACCCGGGCCGAGGTGCGGGCTCTGCGGGTGGCGGCTGCCTTTCATGCCGCTGAAACCCAGTACCGTGACCTGATCGCCGCCACGGCCGAGGGTCTCTGGGAGATGGACGCCAGCGGCCGGACGGTGGCGGTCAACCCGGCCCTGTGTCAGTTGCTGGGATACGCCCGGGAGGAAATGATCGGTCTGGGGCCGGAGGAGTTCGTCGAGGCACCGGAGGCCGAAAAGTTGCGGACAGTGCTGGGTGCTCCCGGCACGCCCCCCGACGCCGCCACGCCCTGGATCGAACTCCTGCTTTGGAACCGGGACCGGCGGCCGGTGCCGGTTCGGGCGCGGGCAATGCCCCTGGCCGGCGGCGATCGGCGGCAGGCCGGTACCCTGCTGCTGGTACAGGACCTGAGTGCCGAGAGGCACTGTCAGCAGGAACTGATCGCCACCCAGGAGCATCTGGTGGAAATCCTGGGGGCCGTTCCGGTGGCGGTCCTGATCCTGAGGCCAACCGATGGTGCCATCCTCTATCTGAACGATCGGGGTGCGCAACTGTTGGGGCTGTCCCAGGAGGAGACGCAGGCCCATCGGATCCGGGAATTCTACGAGCGGACCCAGGACCACGACCGTTTTCTTGAGACCGTGGTCCGGGATGGTGCCATCAGCCAGTTCGAAGCCAGGATGCGCAGTGCCGATGGCCGGACCTGGTGGGCCCTGTTGTCGGGCCGCTTCCTGCGTTTTGATGAGCGCGAGGCCATTCTTGTCGGAGCGCAGGACATCTCTCGCCGCGTCGAAAGCGAAGCCGCGATTCAGCGGGAAAAGGAGCGGGCAGAACGGTACCTGGCGGTTGCCGGTACGCTGATCGTCGTTCTGGATCGTGAAGCCAGGATTACGTTGATCAACCGCAAGGGATGCGCCGTGTTCGGCAGGACGGCGGAGGAACTGGTGGGGCGGGACTGGATCACCCTGGCCATTCCGGAGGAGGAGCGGGACGCCATACGCAGCGTCCACGTCCGTCTGATGGCGGGTCAGGAAATGGGGGTTGCCACCTTCGAGAACGATATCCTCATCGGAAACGGCGAGCGCCGTCACTTCGTATGGCACAACACGTTCATCCAGGACGATGACGGCACCGTCATCGGCACGCTGAGTTCCGGCGAGGACGTGACCGACCGGCTGCGGGCCGAGGCGGAAATCGTCCGCTCCAATGCCGAGCTGGAGCAGTTCTCCTACATCGTTTCCCACGATCTTCAGGAGCCGTTGCGCACCATCAGCAGCTACATGACCCTGCTTCGGACCTATCACGCCGACAAGCTGGATCCGGAGGCCGCGGAGTTCATGGACTTCGCCCACCAGAGCGCGGCACGTATGCGAACCATGATCAAGGACCTGCTGGAGTACTCGCGTATTCAACGGGTCCAGATTCCACGGGATTCCACCGATCTTGGCCTGGTGGTGGAGGAGGCGCTCGCCAACCTCAAGGGGGCGATCGACGACAGCGGCGCGGTGTTCTCCATCGCCCCTCTGCCCGTCGTCCAGGGGGACCGGGCGCAGTTGCTGCGGCTGTTCCAGAACCTGATCGGCAATGCCCTGAAATTCCGTGACAGGGACCGTATCGTCAGGGTTGGTATCGGTGCCGAGCCGGCGGCGGGGAATCAATGGGGGCTTTTCGTGTCCGACAATGGAATCGGTATCGACGCCAAATACGGCGAGCGCATATTCCAGGTGTTTCAGCGTCTGCACGGGCATGAACGCTACGAGGGCACCGGAATCGGATTAGCCGTCTGCCGGCGCATCGTGGAGCGTCACGGTGGCCGGATCTGGGTTGAGTCGGAGGTCGATGTCGGCAGCACGTTCCGTTTCACCCTTCCCAAAGCGTCGACTTCCACAGACCCTGTCGTGAGGTAACCCCGCCGTGGCCAAGAAGAAATCCGGTGCCGTCTACCGGCCAAGCTCCCCCGCCGACGTCCTGTTCCTGGCCGCGCAGAAGCAGCATCAGGCCGGTGACCTTGAAGCCGCCCTGGCCGGCTACGGGAAGGTTCTGCGCCTGTTGCCCAACCATGTGGAAGTTCTCAACAATATCGGCGCCATCCATTTCTCCCGGGGAGAACTGGTGGAGGCCGAGGCAAGCTTCGCCCGGATACTGGCCGTGCGGCCGGATTCGCTGAAGGCCCTGAAAAACATCGCCGTGGTCTGCAAGTCCCTGGGAAAGCGGGCCGAGGCCATCGAGTACAACAAGCGGGCGATCGCCATCGATGGCAATGACCTGGACGCCCTGGTCGGCCTCGGGGTCATTCTTTTCGAGGATGCCCGTTATTTCGAGTCTATCGTCTACTGGCGTCGCGCCGCCGCTCTGGCCCCCAACAACCCCCGGGTTCTGGCCGACTTCGGCCTGTGCCTGCGCTGGGTCTACGAACCGGAGGAGGCGGAGGCCAATCTCCGCAAGGCCATGTCCATGGAAGTCACCGCCATGGCCAACAACGCCCTCGGCATCACCCTGAAACTCCTGTCCCGGTACGAGGAGGCCTCCGAGTGCTTCCGCAACGCCGTCCGCCTGGATCCCAACATGAACGAGACCATCTGGAACGAGGCGACCAGCCGCCTGCTGTTCGGGGAGTTCGAGGCCGGGTGGAAATTGTACGAGGCGCGCTGGAAAGTGGCGGCCATTCCGACGCCGCGCCGGCAGTATGACCGCCCGCACTGGGAGGGCGAGCCGCTGGAGGGGCGGAGGCTGCTCATCCACTGGGAACAGGGGCTCGGCGACACGCTTCAATTCATCCGTTATGCCCAACTGGTGAAGCAGCGGGGGGCCACCGTGATCGCTCTGATGCAGCCGGAGGTGGTCAGCCTGCTGGCCAGGTGTCCCTACATCGACCAGGTCATCGCCACCAACGATCCGCTGCCACCCTTCGACTATCATATTCCGCTGCTGTCC
>JBKACM010000217.1:0-4248 GCA_046269335.1 Alphaproteobacteria bacterium
GAAAGGCTTCCAGCACCTGGTCTATGCCAGTTCGTCTTCGGTATATGGAACCAACAAGAAGCTGCCGTTTTCCGTGGATGACCGCGTGGACAACCCCATCTCCCTCTATGCCGCGACCAAAAAGGCTGGGGAACTGATGGCCCACTGCTACAGCCACCTGTTCCGGATTCCGGCAACCGGCCTGCGTTTCTTCACCGTGTATGGTCCCTGGGGCCGCCCGGACATGGCGCTTTACATCTTTGCTTCCAAGATGATGAAGGGCGAGCCCATTCCAGTGTTCAACAATGGCGACATGAGGCGGGACTTCACTTTCATCGACGATATCGTCGCCGGCGTCATCGGTTGTCTCGACCACCCGCCGGCCGACACCGGTACTGCGGCTCCACAACGGGTCTACAACATCGGCAACCATCGCTCGGAGAGCCTGATGCGTTACATCGAGCTCCTGGAACAGGCGTTGGGGCGCAAGGCGACGATTCAGTTCCTTCCCATGCAGCCTGGCGACGTGCAGGAGACCTACGCCGATATCGAGGCCATCGAGCGCGATGTCGGCTATCACCCCACCACGACCATCGACGTCGGGGTACCCCGGTTCGTCGAATGGTTCAGGGAATACTGGAAGGGCTGATACCAGCCGGCCGATGAACTGACTCTTGGTCAGTTCACGCCGAGACGGTGGCGCTCAGGTACCGCGCGGGCTCGCACCGACCGCCCTGTGAGTTATACCATCCGCACAAAGTTTCGACTTCGTGCGGATGGTGTTGTTCGTCGT
Source organism: Alphaproteobacteria bacterium (assembly GCA_046269335.1). Taxonomy (GTDB): domain Bacteria; phylum Pseudomonadota; class Alphaproteobacteria; order Rhodospirillales; family Rhodospirillaceae; genus JADFXL01. Next base: position 773 of record JBKACM010000217.1, read on the forward strand.
ATGCTCTGGCAGAGACGGAGAGTTCATCATTTCACCGATTGCCCTGCTTCAGATAGTCCCGCGCCAGCACCTCGGCAATCTGCACCGCGTTCAGGGCCGCTCCCTTGCGCAGATTGTCGGAGACGCACCAGAAGGAAAGGCCGTTCGGTGTGGTGTGGTCCTTGCGGATGCGGGAGACGTAGACGGCGTCCTCCCCGGCACACTCCACCGGCGTGACATAGCCCTCGTCCTCCCGCAGATCCAGAACCACCACGCCCGGGGCCCGCTTCAGCACCTCGCGGGCTTCCTGGTCGGAAATGGGAGTCTCGGTCTCGATGTTGACGTACTCCGCATGACCGATGAACGAGGGCACCCGCGCGCAGTTGGCATGAACCGCGATATCGGGATCGAGAATCTTCCTGGTCTCGGCCGCCATCTTCCATTCCTCCTTGGTGGCACCGTCATCCATGAAGATGTCGATGTGGGGAATGACGTTGAAGGCGATCTGCTTGGTGAATTTCTTGCGGGTCTTCGACGATGGCTGGTTCATGTAGATGCCGCGCGTCTGCTCGAACAGCTCGTCCATGGCGTCCTTGCCGGCCCCGGACGTGGACTGGTAGGTGCTCACCACCACGCGGCGGATCTTGAAGCGCCGGTGCAGCGGCTTCAGCGCCACTACCATCTGGATGGTGGAGCAGTTGGGATTGGCGATGATTCCCCGCTTCGTGTAGCCGGCGATGGCACCGGGGTTGACCTCCGGCACCACCAGCGGTACATCTGGGTCCATGCGGAAATGCGATGTATTGTCAACAACCACGCATCCGGCCGCCGCCGCCCGGGGACTGTGCTGTGCCGAGACCTTGGCCCCCGGGGACGACAGGGCGATGTCACATCCGGTGAAGTCGAATTTGGCCAGATCCTGGACCTTCAGCACGGTATTCTCGCCAAACGAGACCTCCCTGCCGGCAGACCGGTCGGACGCCAGCGCGATCACTTCGTCCGCCGGAAAGTTCCGCTCGGCCAGAATGCCGAGCATCTCTCTGCCTACATTGCCCGTGGCCCCGATGACGGCAACCCTGTAGCCCATTTCCCACGCTCCCGTCGCGAATTAAGGGACGCCTGACGTACCCTCGTTCCGGAATTATTTCAAGCCCGGAGACAAGAAAATCCAAGGCCATCCACGCCATGAACTATCGCCATCACTATCATGCCGGCAACTTCGCCGACGTGTTCAAGCACGCGGTTCTTGCGTCCATTCTCACCTATCAGCAACGGAAGGAAAAACCACTGTGCGTTCTGGACACCCACGCCGGCCCCGGGCTCTACGATCTCTCCGGCATCGAGGCTCAGCGCACCGGGGAGTTCCGTGACGGTATCTTCCGAATCCTGGACGAGGCAGACCCGCCGGCGGATATGGCCCCCTATCTCGATGGGATTCGCTCCGTGGGGCCCGGATACTACCCGGGCTCGCCCTGCCTGGTACAGGCACTGTTGCGCCCGGCCGACCGGCTGATTGCCGCCGAGCTGCATCCGGAGGACGTAGCCACGCTGTCGACGCGGTTCCGCCAGGATCGGCGGGTGGCGGTGCATCACATGGATGGCTATCTGGCCCTGAAGGCCTTTCTGCCGCCGCCGGAACGCCGCGGGCTGGTACTGATCGATCCGCCGTTCGAAGTACAGGATGAGTTCTCACGTCTGGCACAGGGGCTGGCTCTGGCCCATTCCCGCTGGCCGAGCGGGGTCTATGCCGCGTGGTATCCGATCAAGACACCGGCCGCGGTCTTTCATGCGGCTCTGGAACGATCCGGCATTCCGGCCATTCTGACGGCGGAGTTGTGGGTTCGTCCCCTGAACCACCCGATGCGCCTGAATGGTTGTGGGCTCGCAATTCTCAACCCGCCCTGGACTCTGCCGGAAACCTTGGAGAGAATACTGCCTTTCCTGTGCCGGGTGCTGGCACGGGAGACCGGGGCCGGTTGGCAGGTCCGATGGCTGACCCCGCGTTCCTGTGAGAAAAACGGGCCAGGGTGAGAAACGGAAAATCTCACCGGTTCATCGTTGGAGATTGTCGGGGGGTATCGTTAGTCATGACCGAACGCAGGAAAGTTGCCATCACCTCGTCCTGGGGAGACACGATCGGCTATTCACGGGCGGTGCGCGCCGGGGAACTCGTATTCGTCTCCGGTACGACCGCCAGCGGTCCCGAGGGCGCGCTACACCCCGGGGACGCCGGCAAACAGGCCGAGGTCATCTTGGAGCGTATCGAGGCCGCGCTGAAGGAACTGGGGGCCCGGATGGCCGACGTGGTGGAAACGCGGATCTACGTCACCGACATCGGCCAGTGGGAGGCGGTGGCTCGCGCCCACGGTGCCGTGTTCGGATCCATCCGGCCGGCAACCACCATCGTCCAGGTGGGAGCGCTGGTGGGCAGCGGTCTCCTGGTCGAAATCTCGGCCATCGCCTCGACGGCCCGCGACGGGTAGTCGCCACGTCGTTCCGGAAGGGGGTGCCGGATGGGCGTTGAGGAGGATCGGGTGCCGCTCTGGGGTTCGCGAATAGCGCGCCGTGTGCTGGTGCCTTTTTCGGTCGTTCTCCTTCTGGTCGTCGTCGCGTTCGTGACGGTGGCCTCCCTGGTGCAGCAGGCGGAACACGGGCAGAGCCTCCGGGAGGCCATGATCGCCTCCAGGCAGATGTTCTCCCGGAACCTGGAGCGCCACGCCGAGATTCTGCGCTCGACTCTTCCTTCCGTCGCCGGCGATGAATCCCTGAAGCGCGCCTTCCTGAGCCGGGACCGGGAGGAGTTGCTGCGTCGGGCCACACCGGCCTTCTCGGGTCTGAAGGCCTATCAGAACATCACGCATTTCTATTTCTCCGGACCGGATCGGACAACGTTCCTCCGGGTCCATCAGCCGGAACGGCACGGGGATGTCATCGATCGCATCACCACCCTGGAAGCGGAACGGAGCGGAAAGTCGTTCGTAGGCCTGGAACTCGGGCCGCTGGGAAACCTCACCCTGCGTGCGGTGACGCCCTGGCGGGACGGGGATCAACTGATCGGCTATCTTGAAATCGGGATCGAGATTTCGCACGTCCTTGAAGAGGTGCATGCCCAGTCCGGCATGGACCTGCTGCTGACGGTCGACAAGCGGTTTCTGGACCGGGATCGCTGGGAGCAGGGCACCAGGATGCTCAACCGGCCGGGAGACTGGTCTCTGTTGCGTTCCAGCGTTCTGGTCAAGAGCACCCTGGACCGGCTTCCCGAGGGCCTGCCCGCTTTGCTGGAGAACAATGGCCATGAGTTCACCGAGTCGTTGACGATTCTGGAGGACGGCGGCAGCTACCTCGTGGGGGGGATGCCGGTCATCGAAGCGGGAGGACGGGAGGTCGGTTCCTTTCTCATCCTTCGTGACGTAACGACCGTCTCCGCCATTTTCCAAAGGACCGTCCTCCTGATTGCCGTCATCAGCGTGGGGGCGGGGGGCCCGGGGTCCTGTGTC
>JBKACM010000218.1:0-4211 GCA_046269335.1 Alphaproteobacteria bacterium
GTGTTTGGTTTAGCGTCATTTGTGATGTTGTTTTCTGTGCCTTTGCTTTCTATGCGTTTAATTAGTGAAGAGCGCCGCAGCAACACGCTGCCATTTTTATTTAGCGCGCCACTTTCATTGACGGAAATCGTGATTGGTAAATTTATCGGCTTGGTTTCTTTCTTAAGTATTTTGGTGTTGATGATTGGTGTCATGTTGGGAACCTTGAGCGTTTGGGCGGATATCGACGTTGGTTATTTGGTTTCTAATGTGGTGGGTCTTTGGTTGTTGGTGGCTAGCTTTTCAGCCTTGGGCTTGTACTTCTCAAGCCTGACAGCGCAGCCAGTGGTTGCTGCCATTATTACGTTTATTGCGCTGTTTGGCCTTTTGATTGTTGACCGTTTCTTGACTGGCGACGATGCAACCTGGCAAGAATGCCCTTCTCGATCTTTTGGTCAGCGATACCTGAACTATGGATTAGCTTGCCGCCTTGTGGAGGATTCATGACGTCTTCATTCGATGATTCGAGGGAGAGTTCTAGAAAAAATGGACTCTTGTTATGAATCAGAGATGTCTGGGTATTCCGACGCAAGTCGGCCGGGCATTCCGACGGAATCCGGCCACCCATTCCGAGGGAAGTCGGCCACCGATTCCGATCGAATCCGGCCACTTTTAGGGGGATCGTCGGAATGGGTGGCCGGAATGGATCGGAATAGGGTTTATTCGTAAAAAGAGCAGGCGGCATCAGGCTTTTCGGGGTAAGGTGTCTCTTCATTCCAGGCGGAAAGGAGACACGGATGCCTGCGGAGAGACTATCGATGCGCAAGATAAAAGAGATCCTTCGACTGAGAGAAGCGGGGCTGTCGGTTCGGCAGATCGCCCGCAGTCTGAACGTGGCCCGCAGCAGTGTGGCGGAATACGAGCGGCGGGCAGCGACGGCGGGGATGGGATGGCCGCTGGCGGCGGATCTTGATGAAACGACGATCGAACAACGGCTGTTCCCCTCGAGCGTGCCGGCGCTGCGGCCGCTGCCGAACTGGGCAGAGGTCCACGTCGAGCTCCGGCGCAAGGGCATGACGCTGGCTCTTTTATGGGAGGAATACAAGGGCGGGACTCTCGACGGCTATCACTACAGCCGGTACTGCGACTTATACCGGGCCTGGGTGGGGCGCCTCGATCTCAGCATGCGGCAGGAACACAAGGCCGGGGAAAAGATGTTCGTGGATTATGTCGGTCCGACCGTACCGGTCACCGATGGAGGGACGGTCCGGGAGGCGCAGATCTTCGTGGCCGTGCTGGGCGCCTCCAACTATACCTACGCGGAGGCGACCTGGACGCAGGCACTGCCGGACTGGATCGGGTCTCATGTCCGGGCCTTCGAATATTTTCAGGGGACGACCGAAATCATCGTGCCCGACAACTTGAAAAGCGGTGTGGCAAAGCCCTGCCGCTACGAGCCGGAGATCAACGCGACCTACGAAGACCTGCTGGCGCATTACGGGACGGTGGCCATCCCGGCCCGGGTCCGAAAGCCCAAGGATAAATCGAAGGCCGAGAACGGCGTGCTTCTGGTGGAACGCTGGATCCTGGCCCGGCTTCGTCATCGCACGTTCCTCAGCCTGGCCGAGCTTAACGCCGCGATCCGGGAGCTCCTGATCTTCCTGAACGGGCGACCGTTCAAGAAGCTGCCGGGGAGTCGGCGGTCGATGTACGAGACGCTGGACCGGCCGGCGTTGAGGGCGTTGCCTTCGGAGCGCTACAACTACGCCGAATGGAAACGGGTCAGGATCAACGTCGATTATCACGTGGCCATCGACGAGCATCGCTACAGCGTGCCGTACCAGCTCTTCGGCCGGGAACTGGATGTGCGGACCACGGCCGCGACGGTGGAATGCTTTTATAAGGGCCGCCGGGTCGCCTCGCACGTCCGCAGCCGGCTGCGGTATAAGTTTACGACGGTAACGGGCCATATGCCGCCGGCCCATCAGGGGTTCGCCGAATGGACGCCCGAGCGGATCGTGGCCTGGACGGCGCAATCCGGGCCGTCGACACGGGCTGTGGCCGAGACGATCATCGCTTCGCGTGTTCATCCGCAACAGGCCTTCCGTTCCTGTCTGGGGCTCCTGCGGCTGGGGAAGACCTACAGCCCCGAACGGCTGGAGGCGGCTTGTGCCCGGGCTCTTCATTATCAGGCCATAAGCTACACGAGTGTTAAGAGCATCCTCAAGATGCATCTGGACCAGGAACCGCTTCGGCCCGGCCAGGCGGCCGAACCTATGCCGGATCATCCCAACATCCGAGGCGCGGCTTATTACGAGGCAGAGCACACATGTTAGTGCATCCCACGCTCGAAAAGCTCGTGACCCTTCATCTGGACGGCATGGCCGCGGCCTTCGCCGAACAGTTGCAGATGTCGAACCTCGAGGAGCTCGGGTTCGAGGAGCGGTTGGGGCTGCTGGTGGACCGGGAGATGACCGATCGCCACAACCGCAAGCTCGGCCTGCGGTTGAAGAAGGCCCGTCTGCGCTTGAACGCGGCCGTCGAAGACATCGATTATCGCCAACCGCGGGGGCTGGATAAATCCGTGGTTCTGGCGCTGGCCTCCTGCCGCTGGGTGGAGGAGCATCATCATGTCCTGATTACCGGGCCAACAGGCGTAGGCAAGAGCTATCTGGCCTGCGCCCTGGCTCAAAAGGCCTGCCGCGAGGGTTACCGGGCGCTTTACTTCCGGCTGCCGCGGCTGCTCCAGGAACTGGCCATGGCTCGGGCCGATGGTCGTTATGGGAAAATCCTCGTCCAACTTCTCAAGCAGGACCTCCTGGTGATCGATGACTGGGGCTTGACGCCGCTGGAAGATCTCGGCCGCCGGGATCTGCTGGAGATCCTCGAGGACCGCCATGGCCGCCGCTCAACACTGGTCGCCTCGCAGCTTCCCATCACCGCTTGGCATGGAATGATCGGGGATAAAACCCTAGCCGACGCCATCCTCGACCGACTGGTTCATAACGCCTATAAAATCGCCCTGAAAGGAGAATCGATGAGGAAGACGGCTAAATCCTTGACCCAATCCGGCCACTAGGGTACAAGATCCTTGCCCGACGTCGCTTCGCTCCGAGACCCGGCCGACTTCCTTCGGAATCAGTGGCCGACTTCGTCGGAATACCTAATGTCGTTAATGAATTACATTGCTCTAATATTCTTCTGGCGTTTCATCGAGATTAGGCGCCATTCGCGTCATAACGGCCAACACAGCATCCACTTGTTTTCGGCTTTTAAGTGAGATGCTTTTCCGCGTTTTCCATGTGTCCCCATCAAGTTGCCACCTGTAAAGCCCGAGAAATGGCTTCTCCGTCTTTGGGTCGCGGATGAGCAATATTGCTGTCCACCATCCGCCGGCCCGCGATATCGTCTCGGCATCAAGAACCCGATCTTTGTAGTATTCGCTAACAGGGAAGTTCTGCCCTAATGCCATAATCTAGATCCCCCATTCGTGTGACATATTCGATTCTGAGGGCTCGGCCTTAATGCCGAGTCGTCGAGTAATCTCTCGCGCCAGCTCAACGGCATGCCCTCCGCGGGAGTTGTCAGTGAGTACACGCTTCGTTTTCGTTGCTTTCACGTATTCTAGAGTGCCTTCAAAATCGGCATGGTTTGTTAATGCTACGCTGAGTGAACGATCCGAATATTCCAGCACTGGGTCTTCGCGGACAGTTCTGAAGGCACTTAGGTATATTGTCGTTCCGGATGTCAATTGCACAGGGAATTGATCTCCGGTGCCGTAGAATCGTATGTATCGTTTAGACTTAGCTGCGGCTAACGCGTCGGTTGATTTGATGGAGTGCACTTGTCCAATCGGACAACCGAAGCTCCGGTAAACATCTATCTCTCCGCACAAGCGTGGGCTTGCGAGCAGAGGGCAGTTCTCGATCTCTGAGAGTACCTGGAGCCCTCGGTGAATTGTCCCGCGATGAGCTTTTACATAAATTGGCCCTTTACTAAGTTTTTCCACAGCAATGGACAGGAGCCTCTGTTCAGCTTCCTCCTGAGTGTATCGTAATACGCTTTCCTCGGAGCCGTAAGTGCTATCGAGTACCAACTCGTCTACTTCGATGACATGATCCAGAGGCCATTGAAAATCGCCCGAATATCCAACTCGCAACCCATTCTTCAGTTCCACCGCTACCTGCACCGACCCCAACATGTGGTTTGATGACAACAACGTGATGCGCGAT
>JBKACM010000219.1:0-4199 GCA_046269335.1 Alphaproteobacteria bacterium
ACCCCCTGGTTTTGCTCGCGGGACCGTGTGTGCTGGAGGGAGAAAATCGGCAACAGGGGCTGGAATTTGCCCTCAGAACAGCCGATTTTCTCAAAAAACTGGCCGATCAGGTGGGGATACCGCTGATCTACAAGGCCTCCTTCGACAAGGCCAACCGCACCTCGGTGGAAGGCCGGCGCGGGATCGGGTTGGAGGAGGCTTTGCCGGCCTTTGCCGACATCTCGGCGCGGTTGGGGTGCCCGATTCTCACCGATGTGCATGAGACCGGGCAATGTGTTCCGGTGGCTGAAGTGGTCGATGTGCTCCAGATACCGGCGTTTCTGTGCCGACAGACGGATCTTCTGCTGGCGGCGGCCCGAACTGGGGCGGTGGTCAACGTCAAGAAGGGGCAATTTCTGGCCCCGGAGGACATGGCCAACGTGGTGGCCAAGGTTGACAGTACCGGAAACAAGAACGTCATTCTCACCGAGCGCGGTGTGACCTTTGGCTACAATTCCCTGGTGAGCGACATGCGTGCGCTGCCTGTTATGGCCCGGACCGGTGCGCCCGTGGTCTTCGATGCCACCCATTCGGTGCAGAAGCCCGGCGGCCTGGGAAAGGCGTCCGGGGGGCAGAGGGAGTTCGCGCCGGTTCTGGCGCGGGCGGCGGTGGCCGTCGGGGTTGCGGGTGTGTTCATTGAGGCCCATCCGGACCCGGACCGGGCCCCATCGGATGCTGCCGTCATGATTCCTTTGACGGCGATGCCCGAACTGTTGCAAATGCTCATGGAATTCGACCGCCTGGCCAAGGCCGGGTCCATGTCCACCAAGTGACCTTGTATTCACGAATATCAAATAGGGGGGTTCCCACTTATGACCGCGATCGTCGACATTCATGCCCGCGAAATCCTGGACTCGCGCGGCAATCCCACCGTTGAAGTTGATGTTGTGCTGGAGACCGGCGCTTCCGGACGGGCTGCCGTGCCGTCGGGCGCTTCCACCGGGGCTCATGAGGCCTGCGAACTGCGTGACGGGGACAAGAGCCGTTACGGTGGCAAGGGCGTCCTGAAGGCCGTCGAGAGCGTCAACGGCGAAATCTTTGATGCTCTTTCCGGCATGGATGCCGAGGAGCAGGTGGTCATCGACCAGACCATGATCGATCTCGACGGTACTCCGAACAAGTCCCGTCTGGGTGCCAACGCCATTCTCGGCACCTCCATGGCCATCGCCAAGGCTGCGGCGGAAGAGGCTGGCCTGTCTCTGTACCGCTATCTTGGCGGCGTGTTCTCCCAGACCCTGCCGGTGCCGATGATGAACATCATCAACGGCGGCATGCACGCCGACAATCCGATCGATATCCAGGAATTCATGATCATGCCGGTTTCCGCCGGCACCGTTGCCGATGCGATTCGCATGGGTGCGGAGGTGTTCCACTCCCTGCGCAAGCAGTTGAAGGACGCCGGTCACAACACCAACGTCGGTGACGAAGGCGGCTTTGCCCCCAACCTGGCTTCGGCCGAGGAGGCTTGCGTCTTCATCATGAAGGCGATCGAAGGGGCGGGCTACAAGCCGGGCGATGACGTTTACCTCGCTTTGGACGTTGCTTCCACCGAGATGTTCAAGAACGGCAAGTATGACCTGACCGGTGAGAAAAAGAACTTCGATGCCGCCGGCATGGTCAAGTATCTGGAAAATCTGGTGAACCGCTTCCCGATCATCTCCATCGAGGACGGCTGCGCCGAGGATGACATGGACGGCTGGAAAATTCTCACCAACACTCTGGGCGGAAAGATTCAGCTTGTTGGCGATGATCTGTTCGTGACCAACCCGGAGCGTCTGGCCAATGGCATCCAGCAGGGCATTGCCAACTCCATTCTGGTCAAGGTGAACCAGATTGGCAGTCTGTCCGAGACTCTGGAAGCCGTGGAGATGGCGCACAAGGCGGGTTACACCGCCGTGCTGTCCCATCGTTCCGGCGAGACCGAGGACTCCACGATCGCCGACATCGCCGTGGCCACCAACTGCGGCCAGATCAAGACCGGTTCGCTCTCCCGTTCCGATCGTCTGGCGAAGTACAACCAGCTCATCCGTATCGAGCAGGAGCTGGGCTCTGCCGCGACCTATGCCGGCAAGTCTATCCTGCGCTAAGAAAGAAAACCGGCAGGCCAACGGATTGGCCTGCCGGTGTTGTTTTCTGGAGAGCACGAGGGGCCTTGCGGCCCCTCGTTCTTTTTGTCTTTTATTGTCTCTCGTGATCACACCCGCTGGTGGATCGGCCTGTACTTGCGGAAGGTTTGCCCGGTATAGAGCTGACGGGGGCGTCCGATCTTCTGTTCCGGATCCTCGATCATTTCGCTCCACTGGCTGATCCAGCCCACGGTCCGCGCCAGGGCGAACAGGGCCGTGAACATGCTGGTGGGAATTCCCATCGCATTGAAAATTATGCCGGAGTAGAAATCGACGTTTGGATAGAGTTTTTTCTCGATGAAGTAGTCGTCTTCACGGGCAATCCGCTCCAGCTCCATGGCCACCGCCAATATCGGATCGTTCTGAAGCCCAAGCTCGTCAAGTACTTCATGAGCTGTACGCTGCATGATCTTGGCTCTTGGGTCATAATTCTTGTACACCCGGTGGCCGAACCCCATCAGGCGAAAGACGTCGTTCTTGTCCTTGGATCGTTTGATATATTCCGGAATGCGATCGACGGTACCAATCTGCTGAAGCATGTTCAGCACCGCCTCGTTGGCTCCGCCGTGCGCCGGTCCCCACAGAGAAGCGATCCCGGCGGCGATGCAGGCGAAGGGGTTGGCACCGGACGATCCCGCCAGACGCACCGTGGAAGTGGAAGCATTCTGCTCGTGATCCGCGTGCAGAACCAGGATGCGGTCCATGGCCCTGGACAGGACCGGACTCACCTTGTAGGCCTCGCACGGAGTGGCAAACATCATGTGCAGGAAGTTTTCCGCATAGCGCATCTCGTTGCGGGGATAGATGAACGGCTCGCCCCGGGAATACTTGTAGGCCCAGGCGGCAATGGTCGGCATCTTGGCGATCATGCGGTAGGAGGCCACCATGCGCTGGTGCGGGTCGTTGATGTCCAGACTGTCATGATAGAAAGCCGACAGCGCCCCGACGAGACCGCACATAACCGCCATGGGGTGGGCGTCGCGCCGGAACCCGCGCAGAAAGTAGGCTATCTGCTCGTGCAGCATGCTGTGGTGGCTGATATCGTACTCGAACCTGGTCTTTTCGTCGGCGGTGGGAAGTTCCCCCTTCAGCAGCAGGTAGGCGACTTCCATGAAATCCGAGTGCTCAGCCAGGTCCTCGATGGCGTAGCCACGATGCAGGAGAATCCCTTTGTCCCCGTCGATATAGGTGATGGTGGACTCACAGCTTCCGGTGGACGTGTAGCCGGGGTCGAACGTGAAATATCCGGTATCGGTGTACAGCCTGCGAATATCGATCACGTCAGGACCGACCGATCCCTTCAGAACCGGAAGGTCATAGCTGATGCCGTGCTGGTGGTCGACCAGGGTCACGGTGGGCTTGGCCGCGATGGCGGCGGGTTCCGCTGGCGTCGTCATGCGCATTTCCCCACTGGTTCAGTCCTGTTAGCGGGCTGGACGGTGCCCGAGTCTCGATCCTTATCGCTTCCCGTCGTTGTGCAATGCAAGGCATCCTGTATGCGTGCCAATGTCTCTTTCCGACCGAGAATTTCCATCACCTCGAAAATGGGCGGCGACATGGTGGAACCGCTGAGCGCCGCCCGCATGGGTTGTGCGATTTTGCCCAGCTTGATCCCCTGATTTTCCGCCAGGGTACGGACAGCCTCCTCCAGCGGTTTGGCGGACCACTCTGGCGCCTCCGTCAGCAAGTCCGCCAATGCGGTAAGGATGGCAAGTCCGGCTGTATCCAGAAGCTTCTCCGCACTGGGGTCGATGGGTATCGGCCGCGAGAGAATATAGAATTTTGCATTCTCCGCCAACTCAACCAGGGTCTTGGCTCGCTGTTTTAGACCCGGCATCGCGGAAACGAGAACCTGAACGGCGGAGGCCGAGAGGGAACCACCATGGGCCGGCTCCAGAAGGGGAAGGATGAGATCCACCAAACGTCTGTCGTCTGCCTCCCGGAGGTAGCCCACGACCCCAAGCCCAACGCTCAGTCGCTCTCCAGACCCAGCTCTGGGGCCACGCTTTAGCCCAGTTCTGGGGCCCCCTCCAA
>JBKACM010000220.1:0-4171 GCA_046269335.1 Alphaproteobacteria bacterium
CCCGATCCTGCAAACACCGCGCCACGTTGGCGCGATGTTTGCTGGATCGGGGGACGTCGCGATCGCGGTGCTGATGTCGTCGATGCGGTTGTCAACGGGAAGGATCAAGATGCAGGCTCTTCGGTTGGTTGGTTTCGTCGTAACGCTGTTGCTGGCGGGGTCTGTGTATGCCGCCGTCGACGATGCCATTCGCATCAGTGCGGCCCGGAAGATCGCGGGCAAGAAGAGTTATCTCGCCTACTGTGTTTCCTGTCACGGCGAGACGGCAGCCGGCAATGGCCCGACGGCGGTCGGCCGGGGCCTCAAGGTTCCGGACTTCACGACCCCACAGGCCGTGGTGGCCTATGACTATGACCGCATGGTCGCGGCTATCCGCACCGGTCATGACGAGGCCACCCGCGGAACCTGGACTGCCGTCACGTCCGACGACGCCGGGCGTATCGTCTCCTTCCTGCGCGAGGCGTTCATGATGCCGGCTCCGGTGGCGGATGCCAGTACCGGTCGGTCCATTTACGCCAAGACCTGCTCCGTCTGTCATGGCGACCGCGGCGACGGGGCCACGTGGGCCAAGCATGGACTGGACCCGTCCCCTTTCAATTTCACTTCGGCAAAGGGCCGGGAACTGTCCCGCCGCCACATGATCAACACCGTCACTTACGGCAGTCCCAGAACGGCGATGGTGGGCTTCTCAACTCAACTTTCGCGGGAAGAAATTGCGGCAGTGGTCGATTATGTCCGTTCGACCTTTGTCTACGCCTCCAGCGTTCCCACAAGCGAGAAACCCGTCAACGAGATTCCCAAGGCCGGGAATCCCCGCGCCGCCGTCCCGGGCTCCGTTTCCTCCGCTGCCGTGCCGACGGGTCCCCTGCAACACGGGATTGAACAGGCCGCGAATCAGCAGAAGGTTCCCGCCTCGGACGAACCGGCCGACATGAAGGCCGCCATGCCGGAGGGGCTGGTCGGGGATGCCGCCGCCGGGCGAACCTTCTACAACAACAACTGCTTCGTCTGTCATGGCAAGGAGGGCAGGGGGGATGGTCCCCGCGCCTACTTCATCAATCCCAAACCCGCCAATCTGACCGACGAGGCCGCCCGCCGCGATCTCAACCGGCCCACCCTGTACCGGAAGATTTCCATGGGCGTCAACGGCACGGAAATGCCGGCGTGGTCGAAGGTTCTCGACCGCCAGCAGGTGGCCAATCTGGCCGAGTACGTGTTCGGCACCTTCATCCGTCCCGCGCCGGAGACGTCTGCAAAAAAAAAGTAAGGGTCGGGATTGAGGAGACGCTGGCGCTTGGCCGCAGCGTCTACAATTTCCGCTGTTATTTCTGTCACGGGTACAGCGGGGACGCCAGGACGGCAGCGGCGCAGGTTCTGGATCCCAGGCCACGGGATTTTACGGCGGCTTCGTCCCTGGATGCCGCCGCCGTCGTCAGGACGCTCCGGGAGGGACGGCCGGGAACGGCGATGAAGCCCTTCGCCGGTATTCTCTCGGAGGCGGAGATGGAGGCGGTCGCCGCCTTCGTCGAGGACGAATTCCTCCAAGGGCGACGGCCGAATACCGCCTATCACACGCCCGAGAACGGCTGGCCGGACCACCGCCGGAAATATGGGGCGGCTTATCCCTTTGTCCAGGGCGAAATTCCCCTCACCCGACCGGACGCCGAACTGACCGGGGAGGAACGGGTCGGGAAGCGACTGTTTCTTGGCTCCTGCATCACCTGCCATGAGCCGACCTCGACGATGGCGAAGTGGGAAAGCTATCCCCTTTCCCATGTCGGTCAGGTCGTGCGCAATCCCGTGGACGCCATCAGTCGAGCCAGTCTCTACGGGCTGCATGACCGACCCTTCGAGACCGTGGGGTTGAACGACGGGCAGCGCCGGGGAAAGAAGATTTTCGATGAGAACTGCGCCTTCTGCCACGCCCGCGACGGCACCGGCAAGAACTGGATCGGTTCGTTTCTGGAACCACATCCGCGCAATTTCACCGACCCTTCGCAAACGGCCCACCTGCGCGGCCCGGCCCTGCGACAGGCGATCCGGGATGGCATCGTGGGAAGTTCGATGCCGGCCTGGCGCAATGTCCTGACGCAAGAAGAGATAGAAGACGTGGCGGGCTATGTGGAGGATGTATTTCTCGTAAAGAAATAATACCAACGGCACGAGGCCTTGACTCGTACCGTTGATATCAAGCCTGCGCGGCGACTGAGCGAAACCCGCTCCGCACGAAGTCAAAACTTCGCGCGGATGGTATAAATCCATTTCCGTACCGGCACGAATCTTGCGGCCCCCGCGTCAGGATTCCCGAGAGTTGGATTGAGAGTCTGGCATGTCAACGAAATCACCCGGGCGGCATACCCTTCGACATCTTACCGATCGGTTGAACCGGTTGAAAAACCGCTCGGACACCTGGACTTTGTTTCTGCTCGATTTTCGCTACACCCCCTTCGCGGCGTCTGCCATTCAGACCGAAATGGCCATCCACCTGCTCCGACAGGGGCTTCAGGAACGGGACGGCGAGTGTTATCTCATCGGTGCGCATTTCCTGGCCTGCCTCACCGACGCCCGCACAGCCGGAGTTCTGCACGAGCTGATTTCCGAAATGATGACCCTGACCGGCTGGGCGGAGGCGGCGCTTCTGGCCAACCGGAGCGGGGGGGCCTTCATTACCCGGGCCGATGTCCGGCAGCAGGCTACCGAAATCGAGACGATCCTGACCCGTCTCGGCGCTTTCGTCGCCGCCACCGAGGCACCTGCCCCTCCGACCGTCGAAAACAAGCCCGCCTGGGGACAGGCCAAACCGGAGGAGCGCAAGGCGAGTGCCCTGACGCCTCTCGTCCAGCTTGAATTCATCGAATCACAACTCGTCAAATTGCGCTTCCCGGAAGTTTTGCGTGCCCAGCCCATCTGTCAGATAAAGGAAAACGTTATCACCACCTTTATTGGCCAGGAGATTTACACGTCCATTGGTTTTCTACAGAAACAATTCACGACAGAAATCGACATGATGGATTTTTATCTGCTTCGGCATCACCTTTCTCAACGACTCGATCAACTGCTGATCGCCGAGTTCGATGACGACAGGCTGCTGGCTCCGGTGTTCGCAATTCATGTGAACGTGATGTTGAGTACCTTGCGGTCTCCGGCCTTCCAGCACCTGGACTCGCTACTGGCGGGTCGAAGCCGCCGTATCACTCTGGAAGTCAACATTACCGATGCCCTGGCCCACATCGAGGATTATCTGGCCATGGTGCCGGTGTTGCAGAAAAGGGGATATCGGGTGGCTCTGGACGGACTTTCCACCGCGTCACTGGGGGTCATCGATGTCCAGCGTCTGCCAGCCGATATGATCAAGTTGATCTGGCAGGACGACATGAGCCTGGTGGGAACCGCCGCCGACAGGCTCCGGACCCTGCGACGGCGGGGGGCGAGAATTCTTCTGTGCCGTTGTGACCACAGCTCCGCCTTCACCTGGGGTGCGGCCAACGGCATCGCGGGCTATCAGGGCGTGGCGGTGGACACCCTGGCGGCCAATACCCTTCATGGAATCTGCCAGACCGGGCCGTCGCGGAAATGCACGACCAGCCGTTGCCAGACGGTCCACTGGGCCTTCAACCAGGCCCGCTCCGCCCGCTGTCCCAGGCCGATGTGGATCGTTCCCAAGGCCGCCACCACTGCATTGCCGCCTACGGCCGCAACCGGTAGCGTGCCGGCGGCTGGTCCGGTTTCGGTTTCCTGAGCCCATCCAGATACCAGCCCTGAAAGACCGAAATTCCGGCATCGGCACCCCAGTCCACGGCGGTCTGGTCGTCGCAACGGCAGAGTACCAGTTCCTGGTTCGCCGTCGCCGCAACCTCAGTCACTTTCTGTCGAAAGGCAGCGTCGTTGCCATCGGCAAATGACGCCGTCCAGCGCAGCTTGATCATGTCCACTTCCAGGGCCGGCCAGTCCATGATCATGAACTGTTCCGGGCTGACGCCGTCCACGCACAACCGATACCCCCGGTTCTTGAGAAACCAGTGCAGGAACGGGAGATTCTGTGCGTTCTCAAGAAGATCGAAACAGGAAACCTCGATGATGTGCTGGCGACGCACCCGGGGTGGCAGGCTCTGGTCATAGGTCAGGAAATCCTCGGAGAGGATCGTGCCGATGTTCAGATTGAGGCTGTATG
>JBKACM010000021.1:0-18557 GCA_046269335.1 Alphaproteobacteria bacterium
CGATGTACATGGCATTGATTATGCCGTACTCACAACAAAAATCAAGGATATTATCGGTATTTACATGGCTACGTTTTCGCAGTCGATGTCGGCATTCTCCTGTGAAATCAATAACTTGACGCTTCGGAAAGTAGGAAGTTCAGCCTAATGGACCGTCTTCGGCGGCGGCAGAATGAGGTCGACCGCCGTCTCCATCACGCCCTCGGGCTCCGGGCCTTCCGAGACCAGGATGTAGGCGAGGTTCGTCACGGTCCGCTCATCAAGGCGCTTGTCGTTCACCCGCTGCCCGCGCAGCCAGGCCTCCACCTCGGCCCGGCCATCCGTGGGCGGGTAGGTGTTCGCGACGCAGAACCGCAGGAACGCCTGTTTCATGAGCTTCTGGAGCGGCGTGTGGGCGGCGATGTCGAAGTCGTCCTCAAGCGGCAGATGCCTGCGGATCTCCTCGAATTCCTCCCGCATCCAGAGTTCCTGGAACCAGTACCGGCGGAGCCGGAGGTCGTGATAGCGGCAGCCGTCATCGGTGAGCGTCCCCGCGAACAGGTCGGCGGTGCCGCCCATCCAGTCCTCGGGGGCGATGCCGTCGTGCAGGGGCCGGGGACCGCATCCGTCGGCACCGGGGTCGCCCGGCCGCCCCTCCGCGACGAGATCGCCGGTCCGCAACACGGCGAGCAGGGCCGCCGCCTCGATTTCCCGACGCTGCCGTGTCGTGCCGGGAGCCAGCCCCCGGCGGCGATCCTCGGCCTCCAGCTCCGCCGCCAGGCGATGCCATGGATGGCCTGGCGGGTCGTGATGGTATGTCGGGGAACGACGACCGCCCGGCACAACGGTCCGAGCCTTTCCTCGGGTGGCGGCTGGAACGTGGGCAGGTCGTCGTTCGGGCCGAGACCAAGGCGGCGGCGCATGGTCTCTTCGAACGACTTCCAGAGACGATCAACGTTCGGGGGTGAAAAGGACTTGTCGTCGAGCATGACGCAACCTCCCAAAGTCGGCCGGTGATCCGGAGCGCGCTCTACTGGAGCCGCTTCGGATCGATGGGCCGCATCGCCGCGTCGCCATCCTCCGTGGAGGCGTTGCGCGGCACCAGGCGGCCGTAGGCGACCAGGTCGCCGCTGCGCAGCTTGGACAGAAGATCCTCGCGGGCCTCGTTTTCAATGCGCGTGCGCGTCGTCCCGGGCGGAAGGGCGAATGTCTCGTCCTCCGCGAGCATTCGGGCTTTCTGTGCCCTGGTGGGGCCGGCGAGGCGGCGATAGGCGATCCAGTTGACCACCTGGGCGAGGGGAATCATGCGGCCCTGCGGGTTGCGCCCCCCTTGTGCCGCCCTGGGACCGGCCATGGGGCGGAACGGCGTCGTGTCGCCGTCGTGCGTCGATGTCTCCGCATCGACCGTTCGCGTGGCGAGGTCGCCGGTCGATGCCTCCGTCTCGGGTTTCATCCAGTCTGATTTCGATGTCATGATGTGCCTGCCTGCGCCCCTGCGGGCGCGTGTCGATTGTTCCGTTCCATGGGGCGACCGGCTTTCACCGGCCACTCCCCAAACCAGATATCGGCACTGTGCACATCGCCAACGGGAAGAGAATACTGCGGAACACCCTCCGCGATCTGTGATGCAGCGCACACAAAGGGCACGCAATACTAGAAAAATCGGCGGCCCGTCATGGACCTGCGGCCCCGCTTCGGGCAAGATGACCGGCCAGTGGACCGAAGCGAAAACTCCGATGGCGCACCGCGAAATCCTCGACACGCCCGAGATCACCGCCTGGCTGCAGGGCCAGCAGCCGGTGTGGCGGCTGCTCGATGTGTCGAGCTTCGCCCGCCTCATCCGCGAGGCGGCCACCGAAGACGGCACCATCATTATCGCCGACAGCCTGCCGGCGGCGGCGCTGGCCGAGTCGACCGTCCTGACCCACGCCCGCCTCCTGCTCCGCCACGCGGCGACCGGCCGCGGCCTGAAGCTGACCCAGCGCGGCAACCTGGCGCGAACCGTGGTGGCGACGATGCTTGATGCCTTCCGCTGGCCGGGCTACGGACCCACCGATCCGCCGATGTTCTACGCGGTCGTCAACGAGCCCGATTTCTTGCCGCTCTATTTCCTGCGGCTGACCATGGAGGAGGCCGGGCTCCTCGAGCCGCACAAGGGCTACCTGCGGCCGTCGGCACTCGGCCACCTGCTGGCCGACGAGGCCCGCGCCGGCGAACTCCAGGCGCTGCTGTTCCGGACGACGTTCTGGCGCCTGAACCTCGCCTTCTTCGACGGTCTTCCCATTGATCCCTGGCCGCAGATCAACGTCAACGTCATCCTCTGGTGCCTGTCGCTGGCCGCCAGCCGCTGGGAGAAGCCGTCGGTGCTGATGCGCCAGTGCGCGGTGCCCGTGATGGAGGTGCTGTATCCATCATGGGATTTTCCGACGGCGGCCTTCGAGCACCGCATCCTGCGGACCCTGTCGCTGTTCGGACTGCTCGAGGTCTCGGTGGACGATGCCGTCCGCCCCGGCGACCACCGCCGCTACCGCAAGGCCGGGCTGTTCGACCGCATGCTGTCGTTCAGCGTGACGATCGACATCGGCGACGCGCCGGTGCATTGAGAATTCGAGACCAGCCTATCCCGCCTGGGCAAATGATGGGTGCGAACCCTCGGTTCCGAACCGCCCGATTCGAAAGTGGAACACTCCGCCCAGGCGCAGCTTCTTCGAAATGGCCCGGCCGCCGATGCCCTGTAACGCTTTGATTTTTCACGAAACCACACAACCGAACTGACTGGCAGGCAGTTCGGTTCTTTTGGAGAAAGTGGCCAGAAGAGAGAAGAAATGGGTCACCCAGGGGGTGAGTCGGTTCGGATGTTTGGGCTGAAATGGCGCGGAACTGCGCCATTTTTGGGCTGATCAAGCTGGAGAGAAAGTCATTGGGATTTTTATTGGCGGAGGGGGGGGGATTCGAACCCCCGGTGCTGGTTTCCCGGCACGACGGTTTAGCAAACCGCTGGTTTAAGCCACTCACCCACCCCTCCGAACGCACCCGCAACCTCAGCACTCACCGAGCCCAAACCCAGCCCAGCGCACAGGCACCACAGGACGGACGGGCATAACGAAAACCCAACCCAAAGGCCGGTCCGCCCGTCCTACACCGCTCTCAAGCCATATACCAGACGTTCCCACTGTCTGTACAGATCCCTTGGAGGCCTGCATAAGGTTATCGCATTTTTCAAAGGATGGGACGGCCGGTATCAAGGAGGAGGAGAGGTCTCGATTTCTACCTGTTCCGGGTGGGTTACGGTGATGGCGAACCCGTCCCGTTGCCGCTCCAGCCACCCCCGCACCCGAACAGTCAGGCCGGTCATGGCGCGTACCCCGGCCTCTCCCCCGGGAAAAAGCCGCAAGGCCTCCCTGCCGATGACGCCCGTGAAGTCGCTCCGCCCGTCCGAGCCGAAGTTGAGGTATACCGCCCCCCGACCACGGGCCGTTCGGGTAATGCGCCCTTCGACGATCCGGAAGAATCCTGCTGGACCACTTACCGACCTGGCCTCCTGGAGCACGGGGTCACCATTCGACCAGATCCCCACAGCCTCCTTCCGTGCCTGTGCCTCCGCCTCATACATCTCCCGTGCGAGAAATCGGTTGTCGGCGGTGGTGTACGCGATCACGGCCCCGCGGCGGAGCATCGCGCCCTGGACCCAGGTGCCGTCGGCGAGAAATACGTGAGCCAGTCCGCGACCATGACGGTCCACCGTCCGTCCGTCCGGTGCCGTTTGCAGGCGGACTCTCCGCCCCTGAATTAAGGTCGTCAGGGTGCCGGTGGCCAGAGCTTCGGAGCCAGCAACAGGGCGAACTCCGAGCAGGCGGACGCTGCCCCCCTCCACGAGTCGAAAAGTGATGCCGTCGATCACGGTGGAGACTGCACCCTCGGCCGTGGCGGCGTGGCCCGTTCCAGACAACAGGAAGCAGGCCAACATCAATCCCGAAAGCACAAGAACAGAGACGAGGGGCCGCGAGGCTCCTCGTGGCCCCTCCACAGCGGCGTCAGCGCCTATAATGGGGACCGACGTAGGTCCCGTCCTTTTTCCAGTAGCCCTTCACACGGTGCTTCGAAGCGCCGGCCGACTTGTGAACCGTTGCGCGGCCACTCCCCCCCCGGCTGTGTCCACTGCCTTTGACGAGCTGGAGGGCGGAGGCCTCCTCTCCACCGGAATCCGACCCCAGCGTCGCGGGCGCGGCCTCGGAAACCCCGAGAAAAGCGGCCATCACCGCAACCAGAGTGAAACTGCCAAGAAACATACGAAACATCGCCTTTCTCCACCGGACATCGACCTCTCCTGAGGAATACCCTCTGAGATAACCACAACCGGAGGAGAAAGACGCGCCGTCTTGCCGTCCGCTCACCCACCAATCAGGTTTCGTAGTACGTAGTGCAGGATACCCCCGTGACGATAGTATTCAATTTCATCAAGGGTATCAATACGACACTGAACCGTGACGGTTTCGGCGGTTCCATCCGCGCGCTCCAGGGTGATGTCGATATCCTGGAGCGGGCGAAGGTCGGCTAGGCCGCGGATGTGGAACACCTCGGTCCCGTTCAGACCCAGGGTCCTGCGGTCCTGTCCTGGCTTGAATTGCAAGGGCAGGATACCCATGCCCACGAGATTGGAGCGATGGATGCGCTCGAAGGTTTCGGCGATGGCGGCCCGAACCCCCAGGAGCGCCGGTCCCTTGGCCGCCCAGTCACGGGAGGAACCGGTTCCATACTCCTTGCCCGCCACCACCACCAACGGCGTTTCCGTCTCCCGATAGCGCATGGCGGCATCGTAGATGGACATCTGTTCGCCGCTGGGAATGTGCCAGGTCACGCCGCCTTCCACCCCCGGCACCATCTCGTTGCGGATGCGGATGTTGGCGAACGTGCCGCGCATCATCACCTCGTGATTGCCGCGCCGTGCCCCATAGGAGTTGAAATCGTCGTAGGCCACCCCATGCCGGCTCAGGTAGAGACCGGCTGGCGAGGTCTTCTTGATCGAGCCCGCCGGCGAGATATGGTCGGTGGTGACCGAATCTCCCAGCACTGCCAATATCCGCGCTCCGGCGATGTCCTGGATCGGCTGCGGTTGCCGGGGCATACCCTGGAAATAGGGCGGATGCTTGACGTAGGTGGAGTCCTCGTCCCATCGATAGGTCATGCCGGTGGCGGTTCGAACCGACTGCCAGGCCTTCGGTCCCTCGAATACGTTGTTGTAGCGGGCCCGGAACATCCCCGGCGACAGGAAGCGATCGACCGCGGCCCGTACCTCGGCATTGCTGGGCCAGATATCCTTCAGATACACGGGCTTTCCGTCCGACCCCTGCCCCAGCGGCTCGGTGGCCAGATCGACGGCGACGCTGCCCGCCAGAGCATAGGCGACCACCAGGGGCGGCGAGGCCAGATAGTTGGCTTTGGTCTGGGGGCTGACCCGCCCCTCGAAGTTGCGATTGCCGGACAGAACCGCCGCCGCCACCAGGTCGCCTTCCTCGATGGCCTGGATGATGTTGTCGGCCAGAGGGCCGGAATTGCCGATGCAGGTGGTGCAGCCGAAACCGACGATGTTGAACCCCAGGGCGTCCAGATCCTTCTGCAAGCCGGCAGCGGCCAGGTAGTCGGTCACCACCTGGCTGCCAGGAGCCAGAGAAGTCTTGACCCAGGGCTTCGACTTCAGACCCCTGGCCACCGCCTTACGGGCCAGAAGACCGGCCGCCATCAGAACCGAGGGGTTGGAGGTATTGGTGCAGGAGGTGATGGCGGCGATCATCACGTCCCCGGAGCCGATTTCGAAATTCGTACCGGCGACCTTTATCCTGCGTTCCAGAGTGGCCCCGGCCGAAAAGCCGGTCAGTCCCTCGGCGAAGTTCTTCTTCACCTGGGTCAGCGGCACCCGGTCCTGAGGCCGCCTGGGACCAGCCAGACTAGGCTCGACGGTGGCGAGATCCAGCTCCAGGGTATCGGTGTACAGCGGGTCGGGGCTGTCTTCCGACCGCCATAGCCCCTGGGCTCTGGCATAGGCCTCAACCAGACGGACCCGCTGCGGGTCGCGGCCGGTAAAGGTCAGATAGCGGATCGTTTCCTGATCGATGGGGAAGAAGCCACAGGTGGCCCCATATTCCGGTGCCATGTTGGCGATGGTGGCGCGGTCGGCCAGGGACAGCTCGGCCAGGCCGGGACCGAAGAATTCGACGAACTTGCCCACCACGCCCTTTTTGCGCAGCATCTGGGTCACGGTAAGCACCAGATCGGTCGCGGTCACGCCTTCCCGCACCTGACCAATCAGCTTGAAGCCAACGACCTCCGGAATCAGCATCGACACCGGCTGACCCAGCATGGCCGCTTCGGCCTCGATACCGCCGACCCCCCAGCCCAGAATCGCAAGACCGTTGATCATGGTGGTATGGCTGTCGGTCCCCACCAGGGTGTCCGGATAGGCAATGGCTCGCCCACCGTCCCGAACCACCCATACCGTCTGCCCCAGGTACTCCAGGTTGACCTGGTGACAGATGCCGGTACCGGGCGGTACCACACGGAAATTGTCGAAGGCGGTCTGGCCCCAGCGCAGGAAGGCATAGCGCTCGCCGTTGCGCTCGAACTCGATGGCCATGTTCTCGTCCGCCGCCTGGGGAGTACCGAAACGGTCCACCATCACCGAGTGATCGATGACCAGATCCACCGGGGACAACGGATTGATCCGGGTGGCGTCGCCGCCGGCCGCCGTCATGGCGTCACGCATGGCCGCCAGATCCACCACCGCCGGCACGCCGGTAAAGTCCTGCATCAGCACCCGCGCCGGCCGATAGGCGATCTCGCGCGTGGAACTTCGGGTTTTCAACCAGTCGACCAGTGCGGCGATGTCTTCGGTCGTGACACTGCGCCCGTCTTCGTATCGCAGCAGATTTTCCAGAAGAACCCGGAGCGAGTAGGGCAGACGGGAAACATCCCCAAGCCCTTTGTCGGCGGCAGCCACAAGGCTGAAATAGTCGTAAGGAGTGCCGTCCACGTGCAGCGTGCGACGGGTACCCAGAGTATCCTGGCCAACTACCGACATCAATTTGCTCCCTGGCAAGGTGAGACCCGGCCGGGACGTTCCGGCCACGGCCGATCGCCCCGGACGATAAGTCATCCGGCGGGGCTACCGCAACGCCTGATCACGCCTGATCACGAAGGATGCCGGTCATCCCCCGTTTGACTCACGGGCCGGCCGGAACGCGCCCCTTCCTCCTCCCTTCCCTGTCTGCGCATCATCCACCAGAGCAATAGAAGGCTCGGCAGGCAGACGATGGTGGAGACGATGAAAAAGTTTACCCACCCCAGCCAGCCCACCAGCCACCCTCCCGCCGCTCCCATCACGTTGCGCCCAAGAGAAGCCAGAGAGGACAGCAAGGCATACTGGGTCCCTACGAACGGCGCGTGGCACAGACCGGAAAGGTAGGCGACAAAGGCCGCCGAGGCCATGCCACCCGTCAGGTTCTCCGTCCCGATGGTAAAAATCAGCACCGCAACCTTTGGGCCCGCGATCGCCTGATAGACGAACATCAGGTTGGCCAGCGTTTGCAGGACTCCGCATACCATCAGGGCCCGGAAGATTCCCATCCGCGCCACCACGATGCCGCCAATCATGGTGCCCAGGATGGTAGCGATGAATCCGAAGATCTTGCTGACGCTGGCGATCTCGACCTTGCTGAAGCCAAGCTTGATGTAGAACGGGCTTGACATCATGCCGGCAAGCGCCTCCCCCAACTTGTAAAGGACCACGAAAACCGCGATGACGATCAGCATCCGACCATTGCGTTTCAGCAAATCCAGGAAAGGTCCGGCCACCGTTTCCAGAAGCCAGGCACCGGAAGTGGAACCCGCGACATATCCCTCGGTATCCCCCTGGCTGTCGGGCGGTTCGGAACTGAACAGGATGGCGAGTATACCCACCAGAACCAACCCCGCCATGACCGCATAAACCATCGGCCATGGCACCAGGGTGGCCCCAAACAGAGCTCCCGCTCCCGCCACCAGCATGCCGATGCGGTACCCGAACTGGATCATGGCCGCGCCAGCTCCATACTGTTCCGGTTGCAGGATCTCCACACGGTAGGCATCGATGATGATGTCCTGGCTGGCCGAGGCAAAGGCCACCAGCAGAGCCAGCGACGCCGTAATCGCCGGCGGCCCCGGAGGACCGGAAAATCCAAGCCCCAGCAAGGCCAGAATCAGCACCATCTGAGTGAACAGCATCCACCCCCGCCGCCGACCGAAGATCCGGCACAGCAGTGGAACCCGGAGCCGGTCCAGGAATGGTGCCCACACGAACTTGAAGCTGTAGGGGATCCCAGCCAGACCGAACAGGCCGATGGTTTCCATGGAGACACCGGCCTCGGTCAGCCACACCGCCAGGGTGGAGCCGGTCAGGGCCAGCGGCAACCCACTGGAAAATCCGAGAAGCAGAACCGACAGCAATCGCCGATCCCGATATACCGATGCCGCCTCAATCCAGCCCGCCATGCCGCATCCCAATCCAACCCACGCCAAGACACACCCCATTTACCGCACCACGATGGAAGTGTATACTCCGTGTCCCCGGTAGGCCTTCCTGATATCGCACCGGAGCGGAGGGTGAGTCGGATGGTTGTCTCAAGCTTATCTGGCTCGCTGAACCCAAGATCCCAGACCCCGTTACTGGGGTCCGCCAGGCCCATCGACTGGACCTCCGCCCTTCTGGGTGCGGGACAGGTGATGGCTTTCACCGGCAGCCCGGTGTGGGGCGGCAACACCGCCGCGGCTACTCCCAGCAGCAAACCGAAGGATGCCGTCGCCGTCATCCCCAGCACCCCCTCGGCGCTTACAGCCCCGGGACGGGTCGTCACGGACCAGGTGATTCTCTCGACCACGGCCAAGGCAGCCGCCAAGGTGCCATCGGCCGCCACGGTCGATGCCGCGAGCAAGCCCGCGTTACGATCGGCGAATTCGATCGCCAATCCGTTGGCCGGTCTGAAAAACACCGACATGCTCAACGCCTTTCTTGCCTGGGGCCAGTTCCAGAACGGTGATCTTTCCGGTTCGGTCCTGACCGGCAGTTCCTTGAGCTTCGCCGATCTCAGCGGGGCCAATCTGGCCTATTCGGATCTCCAGAACACCGATCTTACCTATGCCAACCTGGCCGGGGCGAACCTGACCTCGGCCAATCTGACCGGAGCCAATCTGGCCTATGCCGATCTGACCTCGGCCACGCTGATAGGAGCCATCCTTTCCAATGTGGACTTCACCGGCACGGCGGGGCTCACGCCGCAACAGCTAGCCTCCGCGGCGGCGGCTCCCCCCCGTGGAACCCCCAACCTTTCCAATCCCAGGCCGGATTATCGCGGTCGCCAGGTATCGCTTGATTTCACCAGTGCGAAGTTGGATGGGGCCAATTTCTCCTATGGCAATGTCAAGGGTTCCGGCTTCATCGGGGCCGATTTGCGTCGGGCCAATTTCCAATCCGCGGATGCAAGTGGGGACGTGTTTGCGGGCGGCGATCTGCGCCGGGCCAATCTTTCCAATGCCAATCTTTCCAATGCTAATTTCGAAGGCGCAAATCTCTCCGGAGCCAACGTGTCCGGGGCCGACCTGACAGGGGCCAATCTCCGTAACGCCGACCTCACCGGAGTGGATCTTACCACCGCCAGGTTGACCGGGGCCGATCTGACCGGGGCCAAAGGACTGCTGCCGGTCGCGGCCCCCAGGCTGTCCGCCTCGGCCTCCAACGAGCCCCCTCCCCCCAATCTGGCGGGCAGGGATCTTTCCGGCGCGAGTCTCCGGTCCGCCAATCTGAACAGCGCCAACCTGGTCGCCGCCGATCTCCGCAATGCCGACCTCACCGGATCGACCCTGAGACAGGCCAACATGACCGAGGCCAAGGTCGGCGGAACGATCTTTACCGGAACCGACCTGCGCGGCGCCAATCTTACCAAGGCCGTGGGTCTTACCGCATCGCAACTGGCCTCCGCCGCCAATCGGGACGGGGTTATCCTGGACCCGATGAGTGCCACCCTCATGGCGCAGGAGATAGGTTCGGCCACTTCTTCCTCTGCCAGCAACAGCGGTTCGTCGCCCCAGGCCCAACAAGCACGGCAACGAGCCGCCGACGCCGCCCTGTCCGGAGGCATCGGGATCGGCTACAACCGGTATCTGGACGCCAGCCAGGTACCGGGTGGCTCGTTGCTGACCGCCAGTCGGCCCCAGCAGAACGCACCACCCATGAACCTCTCTTCAGGCAATCTCTCGGGGGTAGATTTTTCCGGTCAGAACCTGGTCAACGCCAACCTGCGCAACGCCCGCCTTGAGAACGCCAATCTGGCTGGGGCCGATCTTCGCGGTGCCAGTCTGGCCTATGCCAACGTAACCGGGGCCAACCTGGCCGGCACCGACCTCAGGAACGCCGATCTGACCGGTGTCGTCGGACTGACGACGCAGCAGTTGGCCAGCGCCAGAGTCGGCAATGTCACGGTTCTGCCGGGTGGCATGCTGGCCTGACCCTGGAGGGGGGGGGACTTTCTCACGGGATTTATCAGGTTTTGCCGCCAACTCCGTGTTGTGCTACGGCCTTTCCCTCCCTATAATCCGGGCCCATGATCGACACCTACCTGGATATCGTCCACCTGATCGAGCGGCTCCACCGGCATTTCCTTGATGTGCTGAGGACCGAGCTCCGGCGCATTGGCGTTGCCGATATCAATTCCGTGCAGGCGCTTCTGCTCTACAACATCGGGGAGTCGGAAATCGTGATCCATGAGTTGAAGGATCGCGGCTATTATTATGGCTCGAACGTCTCCTACAACATAAAAAAGCTGACCGACTACGGTTACCTGAACCAGGAGCGTTCGCCCCACGACCGCCGGGCCACGGTGTTGCGTCTGACGGAAAAGGGCCTCGCCCTGCGCGCGAGCGTGCAGCGACTACAGGATCACCTGTCCAATGCCCTGAAGAGCCAGCCGGGACTGACGAGTGAGCTGGAAAGCGCCACGCGGTCGCTGCTTCACGTGGAAAGGACCTGGAGCGAGTACGTCCGTTACGGCCGGGCCTGAGGCATCTCAGGCGGCGGTGGAGCGTATCCTTCCAGCAGCACGCCCCGTTCCCTCAAGGCTACCAGGGCTTCCCTGGCCTCCGCGTCCCCCAGGGAGGCGGCTCGTCGCAGCCATGTTATCGCCTTTGCCAAGTCGGCCTTGACCCCGCGACCGTCCCGGTAGGCCTCCCCGACCCGGACCATGGAGGTGATATGCCCGTGCTGCGCGGCGGTCGCATACCATTTCAGGGCCTGGGCCGGACTCATGGGAACGCCCCGCCCCTGCTCATAAAAAAAGGCTACCCTGGCCTCGGCCTCCACATTTCCCAGGTTTGCCGCCCGCTGGTACCATCCCCAGGCCAGGGAATCGCTTTGGGCCACCCCCTCCCCCGCCTCGAACTTCTGCCCCAGACGGTAGGCCTCCGCTCCACTATCCTCGACCGCCAGGACCTGCCCGGAGGGCTCCATCAGCGCAAGAAGAAAGGCAAGAATCACGATAACCAGGCCACAAATCCGGGAGTGCTTGCGGAACATCGCCTTTCGCCGTATTGGACTCGACGGGAGCGGAAAAAGGAGACGGGAGTTGCGCTCATGCCCACGGCAATAGATGGCCTGAGCAGCAGGGTCCTGATCGTGGATCCGGATCCGCTGTTTTCGCGCATCCTGACGACCCGGCTCGAACGTCTTGGCTATCGTGTCCAATGCGAAACCTCCGGAGCGGCCGCAATCGAGTGGTGCCGTGCCGACGCCTTCCGGATCGTGATCACGGAAATGGAGCTGACCGACGCGGACGGGATCGCGCTGTCCCAGGCGATTCGCGGCCTGTCGCGACCGAACTACACCTACATCATGATCTACACCGGGCGCCAGGACAAGGATGCCTGCATGCAGGCCCTGGCCGCCGGAGCCGATGACTACCTGACAAAGCCCTTCAATGCCCTCGAATTTCGTTTGCGTCTGAGCAATGCCGAGCGGCTCCTGACCCTGGATGACGAAAGAACGAACGGTGGCATGCATCCTGTCACCCATCTGATCGGGCGCAATGTCTTTCTTGCCTTCCTGCGTGCCAGCCTGGCCGAGAAACAGAGAAATGGCGACACCGGTGAGTTATTGTTTTTCACTATCACCAACTATCAGGACATATTTCGCCGCAACGGCTATGACGCCAGCATGGCCCTGGAGTCCGCCGTGGCGAGTCGCCTCCGTCAGGTGCTGCGGCTGGGCGATCTGTTGGCGCACATCGACGCCGGTGAATTCTGCTGCCCCCTCACCGCCCGGAACAACGACGGATCCTTCGCCGAGGCGGAAACGTCAAAGGCCTGTCAGATCGCCGGGATCGTCCTGCAACGGGCTGGATCCGTCGCCGTCTCCACCCAGGGAACCCGTCTGATGGCTCGGATCGACGCCTCGTCCATAACGTTTCCCCTTGGCACGCAAACGGCCGAACAGATTCTCGTCGCCCCGGAACGACGGCGGTGCCGACAGGCACCTCCGATCTCCGTGACACGCGCCCTCGATCCCGATTGACGGGCACGCCGCAGGACGAACATGATGGGCCATGTTCACGGAGCCTTTCTATTTCATCCGACACGGAGTGACGGACTACAACCGGTCTCGCCTGGTCATGGGGCAGATTGACATCCCGCTCAATGAGGAGGGCCGGATGCAGGCGCGACGTGCGGTGTTCCACCTCGCCGGTCGCGGCATCGCTTCCATCTACGCAAGTCCCCTGAGCCGCGCCCTGGAGACGGCAACGATCCTGGGGGACGCCCTGGGAGTGTCGGTGACCGTGCTCGATGATCTCCGGGAACGCAACTGGGGCGTCTACGAAGGCCGCGACCGCAGCCTCAGACCCCTGAGCGCCGATCCGGAGGGGGGCGAGACCCTGGAAGCCTTCACTCGCAGGACCCTGAACGCAATCCGCATGGCGTCTGGACCCGTTTCCTACCTGTTTGTGGCTCACAACGGAACCTGCCGTGTCCTGAGACGCCTTTTCGGCCTGCACACCGCCGAGGAACTGGTACCGAACGCCGTTCCCCTGTACTTCCATCCGCAATGGAACGGTCACGACTGGCAGGAACAATCCCTCAGCCCCGCCCCTCCCTCTCCGCAATCCAGACACGGGCAGATTGATTCCCGCGACTGTGACGAAGACACGACGCGGGTTTGAGCCTTTTCGGGTATAGTGCCTAGGTAGTGCTACGCTGCCCAGTTTTTCCGGAGGGAAAGGGGCGAGCATTCGGGTATCGTTAATCAGATTTGAATAATCTGCGGCTTATTCTCGCTCAGGCGTCGTCAGGGGAGAAGCAGGGTCGATGGCCACGACTTATTCGTCTCCGGTACTCACGCTCAATGCCAGCGGTGAAACCGTCACCCTGACCAGCACGACAAGCCTCAACAGTACCGCGAGTGGCGGTACCGTTACCATTGACGCGGCACTCAACTCCATCGTCGGCAGCACCGGGACCGACAGCGT
This sequence comes from Alphaproteobacteria bacterium, assembly GCA_046269335.1. Taxonomy (GTDB): domain Bacteria; phylum Pseudomonadota; class Alphaproteobacteria; order Rhodospirillales; family Rhodospirillaceae; genus JADFXL01. The sequence continues at coordinate 13,518 of JBKACM010000021.1, forward strand.
ATCGCTGACCAGCCTTGGCCACACCATCTCTCTGTCGTCGCTGGAGAGTCTGACCGGCGGCACCGGAACCGATATCATCACCCTGTCGGGTTCCGGCACCACCATCACCGTCTCGGCCACGGAAAGCCTGACCGGCACCGCCAGCACAGACGTCGTGACCCTGTCCAGCGCCAGCGGCAATACCCTCACCATATCGGCCCTGGAAAGCCTGGCCGGAGCCGGTGGCACCGATATCATCACCCTGGGGGGAGCGGCGGATCTCACCCTTGTCGTCTCGGCCCTGGAAAGTCTAGCCGGCAACACGTATCTGAACGTCCTGAGACTGGGCAACAGCGGCCAGACTCTCACCCTGTCGGCCATTGAAACCGTCTTCGGCGGTACCGGAACCGACTCCCTCCTCCTGGGGAGCATCGGCGGCACCCTGACCGTCTCGTCCCTGGAATCCCTGACCGGCGGGACCGGAACCGACATCATCACCCTGGACAGCAGCGGATCCACGGTCGGCGTCACGGCCCTGGAGAGCCTGGCCGGTGGGACCGGGACCGACGTGGTCTCCTTGAGCAGTCTCGGGAACACCATCAGCGTCTCCCTCCTGGAGAGCCTGGCCGGCGGGACCGGGACCGATGTCATCACCCTGTCCAGTTCCGGCCATACCCTCGTCGTTTCCGCCGTGGAGAGCCTGGCCGGCGGAGCGGGGTCGGATTTCGTCACCCTTTCCAGCGGCGGCGGCAATACGCTTACCGTATCCGCACTGGAAAGCCTGACCGGAGCCGGCGGCAATGATGTCGTCACCATTGGCGGTTCCGCCGACGGCACCATCGTCCTTTCGGCTCTGGAGAGTCTGGTCGGCAACGCCGGCGTGAATGCCCTGCTGCTGGGGAACGCCGGACAAACCCTTTCCCTGTCGGCCATCGAGTCGATTTTCGGGGGCACCGGCACCGACTCCGTTTCCCTGAGCAGCCTCGGCAGCACGGTCACCCTCTCCAGCCTGGAGACCCTGACCGGAGGTACCGGGACCGACATCATCACCCTGGCCAGCGTCGGCAGCACCCTCCAGGTTGCGGCTCTGGAAAGTCTGGCCGGGGGAACCGGGACCGATGTCGTCTCCATCGGCAGCCTGGGCAACACCATCACCCTCTCAGGCCTGGAGAGCCTGGCCGGGGGAACGGGCACCGACGTCGTTACCCTTCGTTCCGGCACCGACAACACCATCGTCCTGTCGCGGATTGACAGTCTGGTCGGCGACCGGACCGCCCACAATCTGGTCTATCTGGACAATGCCGGCATCACTCTCAGCGTTTCGGGTGTGGAGAGCCTGGTTGGCGGTACCGGAACCGATGCCGCCGTACTGACCAGCTTTGGCAGTACCTTCACGCTGTGGAGCGTGGAGAGCCTGGCAGGCGGTACCGGGACCGACATCCTTACCCTGGGCAGCAACGGCAACACGGTTTCGATATCGGCCCTGGAGAGTCTGGCCGGCGGCACCGGCACCGACGTCGTCGCCCTGGGCAGCCTGGGCAATACCGTCACGGTCTCGAATCTGGAGAGCCTAGCCGGCGGCACTGGTACCGACGTCATCACCCTGGGCTCCACCGGCATCACCCTCACCGTTTCAAGCTTGGAAAGTCTGGTCGGTAGCGGCGGCACCGACGTCGTTACCCTGGGGTCCGCCGGTTCCACTCTGTCCATCTCCGCCATCGAGAACCTGTTTGGCGGGGTTGGCAACGATGTCGTCACCCTGAACGGCGGCACCGACAGCACCGTCAACGTCATGGCCCTCGAAAGCCTGACCGGCGACAGCAGCCAGAACGCCATCCTGCTCGGCAACACCGGCAATTCCGCCACCGTGGCGGCGCTTGAGAGCCTGGTCGGCGGCACCGGAACCGATGTCGTCACCCTGGCGGGCCTCGGCAACACCACGATCGTCTGGGCCCTGGAAAGTCTTACCGGCGGCACCGGGACCGACATCATCACCCTGGGCAGCGTCGGCGTCACGCTGCTGCTGAACAGCACCGAAACTCTCACCGGCGGTACCGGAACCGATACCGTCATCCTCGGCAACCTGGGCAGTACGATCACCGTCTCCGGTATCGAGAGCCTGGCCGGCGGCACCGGGACTGATGTCGTCACCCTTCTGTCCGGGACCGACAACACCGTCATCGTGTCGCGGATGGAAAGCCTGGTGGGCGACCGCACCCGCCACGACCAGGTTCAACTGGTCAACAACGGCAATACCCTCAGCGTTTCGGCCCTGGAAAGCCTTTCCGGCGGCACCGGAACCGACGTGGTTTCCCTGGCGAGTTTCGGCAATTCGATCACTCTGTGGTACGTCGAGTGTCTCGTGGGCGGGACCGGAACCGACGTCATCTCCCTGGGCAATGTCGGCAGTTCCCTCATACTCTCCGGGGTGGAAAGCCTTTCCGGCGGCACCGGAACCGATACCCTCCTTCTCGGCAATCTGGGCGATACCATCACCGTATCGGTCCTGGAATGTCTGGTGGGCGGCACCGGAACCGATGTCATCACCCTGGCCAACGTCGGCAACACCTCGGCGGTTTCCGCCGTGGAAAGTCTGGCCGGCGGTACCGGCACCGATGCCGTCGTCCTGAACAACAGCGGCAACACCATCACCGTATCGGGCCTGGAGACTCTGACCGGAGGTTCCGGCACCGACGCCGTTTCCCTGGCCAGCGTCGGCAACACCCTTGGCATCTCCCAGATAGAGTCGGTTGTCGGCGGTACCGGCACCGACATCGTCCTACTTGGCAATGTCGGCAACACGGTGGTGATCGGGGCCGTGGAAAGCCTGGTTGGCGGCACCGGAACCGACATCGTCACCCTGAACGGCCTGGGAAACACGGTCACCGTTTCAATCCTGGAAACCCTGACCGGCGGTACCGGAACCGACATCATTTCCCTGGCCAACGCCGTCAACACCCTCACCGTCGCCGCCATCGAGAACGTGCGCGGCGGCACCAGCACCGACATCGTCATCCTGGACAACAGCGGCTCCACCATCACGATATCGGCGGTCGAGACCCTGGTCGGCGGCAGCGGCACCGATATCGCCTCATTGGCCAGCGAAGGCAGTACCCTGCGTGTGATGCTGCTGGAAACCCTGCTGGGCGGCACCGGAACCGATGTGGCCCAGCTGGGTAACGGCGGCAATACCGTCACCCTCACCTCCATCGAGAGCCTGGGTGGCGGCACCGGAACCGACGTCATCAGCCTGGGCAGCCTGGGCAATACCCTTACCCTGATGGCCCTGGAGAGCCTTTCCGGCGGTACCGGCACCGATGTCATCACCCTGGCCACCTCCGGCAACACTTTCCTGATTTCCGGAGCCGAGAGTCTGACCGGCGGTTCTGCCACCGATGCGCTCCTGCTGGGCAATCTGGGCAATACCATCACCGTCTCGCTGCTGGAAACCCTGGCCGGCGGCACCGGTACCGACATCATCACCCTGGGCAACACTGCCAGCACCACGACGGTATCGGCGGTGGAAAGCGTTGCCGGCGGCACCGGTACCGACACCGTCGTTCTCGCCAACACCGGCAATACCCTGAGCCTGTCGGGGGCGGAAAGCCTCGGCGGAGGCACCGGTACCGACGTGGTCTCCCTGGCCAGTTTCGGATCCACCCTGACGGTGTTGGCCCTGGAAAGCCTTTTCGGCGGCACCGGTACCGACATCATCACCCTGGGTAACGCCAGCAATTCCCTGATGCTGACGGGCGTGGAGAGCCTTCTCGGTGGTACCGCCACCGATATCGCCATGCTGTCCAACCTGGGAAACACTCTCACCATCGCCGCTCTGGAAACGCTCACCGGCGGCACCGGCACCGACGTCATCACCCTGATCAACAACGGTGCCACCCTTCTCCTCACGGCCGTGGAGACGCTGACCGGCGGTACCGGAACCGATGTCGTCGTTTTGAGCAACAACGGCAACACTCTGACGGTTTCGACGCTGGAGAGCCTTCTCGGTGGCACCGGAACCGATGTCGTCAGCCTCGGCAGCACCGGCAATACTCTCATCCTCTCCCTGGCCGAGAGCCTGACCGGAGGGACCGGTACCGACGTCATCCTCCTGGGCAATGTCGGCAACACCCTTGCGGTTTTCACCATCGAGAGCCTGGCCGGCGGCACCGGCACCGATGTCGTCACCCTGTCCAGTCTCGGCAACACCCTTACCGCAATCGGCCTTGAGACCCTTCTCGGCGGCACCGGCACCGACGTCATCACCCTGTACAACTCCGGGGCAACCCTCCTAGTGCTGGGAATGGAAAGTCTGGTGGGCGGCAGCGCCACCGACAGCCTGACCCTGGGCAACCTCGGGGCGACCGTCAGCGTCTCCATGGTGGAAAGCCTGACCGGTGGCACCGGAACCGATATCGTCACCCTGGGGTCGACCGGGGCTTCCCTGGTTCTGGCATCCGCGGAAAGTCTGACCGGTGGTACCGGAACCGACATCGTCGCCCTGGGCAACGGCGGCAACACCCTGGCCCTGGCCAGCGTGGAAACCCTGGCCGGCGGCACCGGGACGGACGTCATCGTCCTGGCCAGCCTCGGCAATTCCATCACGATCCAGTCGGTGGAAAGCCTGACCGGCGGCACTGGCACCGATGTCATCACCCTGGGCAACGGTGGCAACACCCTTCTGGCCCTGGCGGTCGAGACACTGACCGGTGGCTCGGCCAGTGACGCCATTACCCTGGGCAATCTGGGCACGACCCTGACCGTTTCCCTGGTGGAAAGTCTGACCGGTGGCACCGGCACCGATGTCATCACCCTGGCCAATACCAGCAATAGCGTCGTGATTTTCCTGGTCGAGTCCGTGGTCGGCTCCTCCAGCACCGACCGGCTGACTCTGACCAACACCGGTAACACCGTATCGGTTTCGATGGTCGAGACAATCCTCGGCGCGACCGGCACCGACGTGGTGGTTCTGTCCAGTGTCGGCAGTTCCCTGACCGTGGCCGGGATCGAGTCCCTGACCGGCGGCACCGGCACCGACGTCATCACCCTGGGCAACGGCTCCAA
>JBKACM010000221.1:0-4163 GCA_046269335.1 Alphaproteobacteria bacterium
CCATCACGCTTTTGGTAGCGCAGCTCCTGTTCGGCCAGGGCGGCCGCGGCCTTGGTCCAGTGGGCGGTCTTGACGGTGGACAGCTTTTTGCCGTTGCCGTTGGCATGGCCGACCGGCGGAGCCTGGGGATCAGCAGGAGGGTTGGGTTGCGCAGCAGGCTCGGCGGGTTTGGGAGGGACGACTTCGGCTTTGGGTGGGTCCGCCTTGGGAGACGTGGGCGCGACGTCGATCACCGGCCCCATGTCGAGGTCCTCCAGGTCCTGGGTGAAGTACTCGCTCGCATTGACGGCCAGCAACGTGGCCGCGACCAGGGCGCGCTTCTGCGCCATCTTGAGCACCGTGTTGGCAATGTCGGCCGGGTTGGGGTTCTGCACCTTCCCGACCTCCTGGCCCTCGATACTCCGGTCCCCGTCCTTGAACTTGGCGCCGCAGCCGCCCTTCTTGGCAAAACACAGCCAACCCCCGCCGTACTCTTGCTTGCCCTTGATGATCATCGCTTTCCCGCAGGAGGGGCAGGTCCGCTCCGCCGTCCGGTAGCGGTACTTGGTCTCCCAGGAGTTGCACGAGCCGTCTGCCTCGGCTACCAGGAGATCTCCCCGGTAGAGGCCGTAGCGGAACCAGTAGTAGAAAAACGGCTCGCCTCCGTGGTCGCTGCCGGTCCAGTCCTCCGCCTTCTCAATCAGGCTGGGTCGGGCCGACAGGCCGAAAAAGGTAGTCAGCTTCTCGGCACCGGGCTTGAGCAGCGTCGGCTTGGTGCTTCCCGGCACGGTGCCATAATCGCGGTCGGGTGCCATGATCTCCCTGGTGAACCTGGCCAGGGCATTGAATCGCTCGACTGCCCCGGCGATGCTCATCGCCGGCATCAGATACGATGGATTCTGAATCGTCAGCACTTTCTCCTCAGTCATGGTTTCCTCCTGTTCATAGTGTCCCGTTTTGGGCGGCGTGGCGGCGGTCCTCATTTTCGCGGTGGTCGTCCCACTCGCGGCATTCGCTCTCGAATACCGGATTGTAGGCGCCAGCGCAATCGGCCAACTGGGGGCAGGTATCGCACAGCCAGGGGAAGTCGTCAACCGGGTTAGACACGTTGCGCCTCCAGTTCGTCACGCGTAGCCTGGATGCAGGCGGCCGCATCGTCGACGTGCGCGATCTGGAGGTCATAGTGTACGGCACCCAACATCTCGAATGTTTGGTACATGGCGACGCGCTGCTGTAGGGCAGTTTCGTGTTCCAGGACCAGGCCGTCCTGGAAGCAATGGATCTCGCCTGTCTCCCGGTCTAACCGGGACATGACGAGGACGGCGGGGAAATCGTTGTTGCTCATCGTGACTCTCTCCGATGGTGTGATTTGTGCCGGGAGCTGTTATACTTGCGGTGGAGGCAGCCGTGCCTCCAGCGTGACTCTCGGCGATCCGGCACGGTCAGGTGCCGGATTGCTCTTGTGTTGGCCGAGCTCCGGGAATCTCTCCGGGTGCGCGGCGATGACTTTCTCCAGGATGGGCAGCAGGGCGGCGAGCGGGCTGCGAACGAGATCGGCGGGCGCGGATGGCATGGGGCTACCCCTGCGCTGCCTGGGCAAGGGTGTCCCACTCCGCTTCGCACGACGCATCCGGGCGCACGGCAAGCTCGCGGGCTTTGAATCGCTGCCACTCGTCAATGATGCGGCGGAGGGCGGCGGAGGTGGAGGGGTAGCCCTGGTCTTTGGCGTAGGCGCGGACGATGGCGAGGTGTTCTGGTTCGAGTGTAACTGCGACTTGCTGCTTGTTCATCGTTACCTCTTGTCTAGTGTCACTGACCTACGGGTTAGTATATCAGAATGTGATATAGTTGTCAATACCCCAAACGAGGATGGTTAGCACAATAACGGTACTATCTTTTCCATCTGGCTAGCGCGACTATCCCACTGGCAAAGGGGGCGCGGATATACTGTTACCTGTGGGCAAGTTTGGGGAATGGCTCGAAGGTGAGCTGACAAACCGGGGCTGGGATAAGGCGGAACTGGCGCGGCGTGCACATACGTCCCAGGCCCAGATCGGACGCATCATCAACGGGTCCCGCCAGGTAGGGCCTGACGTGGCGCTGTCGATTGCGCGGGCGCTGGGTGAGTCGCCGGAGGCGGTGTTCCGGGAGGCGGGGTTTTTGCCGCGGTTGCCGGCGGCGGTGGCGGAGGAGCAGGAGATGGTGCGGATCGTGCGGGAGCAGCCGCCCCCGATTCGCCGCACAATCCTGAGCATGCTCCGCGGCCTTGCCGGCCGCCGTCCCTTGCCCATTGACGAGGGGATCGCCGAGATGATATCCATCTACGAGCGCACCGATCCGGTCTACCAGCCCGAGCTCGTCCGGGCCGTGCGCATGGCGGAACTGAACGCTCACGCGGGGGAGCCCCGCATCATAGGAGGTGAAAGTGAGCAGGAATGGCAGCCGGCCCCCACGGCTGATCCAAATGATTCCTGATCTGGCGGTCATCGTCTGGGCGTGGCAGTGGTCGACGCAGCCGCGGCGCGTCTTCTGGCTATTTGACCTGCGAACCTGGCGTTGGTGCATTCTCTGAAATGACCGACCGCCCGCTCCGCATCGGCCTGTGGCTCGCCGTTTCGAGCCAGCCGCAGGCGGCGGCCGACAAGTCCTCCCTCGACGACCAGGAGCAGGCGGGCCGCAGGTTCGCGGCGGGCCTCGGCAGCCCGGTGATTGCCGTCTACCGGGTGGACGGGTTCTCGCGCGACGTGTGGAACTGGTACGAGGCGGAGGCAACGCCGGGCCTGGAGGCCTACCGGCACGTCCGGGAGGACCTGGAGGCAGGGCGGCTGGACATGCTCCATTGTGTGGCCGCCGACCGCCTGGGCCGTGACCCGGCTTTGGTGCAACAGTTCTACAGCCTGGCCGGCCGCCATGGCTGCGAGATCTACGATGCCTCGGCGCCGCACGTCCTGGGCCGGTTCACGGCAGCCAACCGCTACGTGGCTGCCATCCAGTCGGTGAGCGCGGGGGAGGCTAACAGCCTGCGCGTCTACCGCCAGGCGAGCGGGATGCGCGGCCGGGTGCTCAAGCGCAAGGTCCACCCGGGCAAGTGGCCTATTGGCTACCGGGCAGTCCGGGACAGCCTGGGCCAGGTGGTCACCGCTGAATTCGATGAGCAGATCGGCGTGGTGGACCTGGCGACGGGCCTCTTCCTGCAGGGCCACAGTTACGGCGAGATCTACCGGCGTGTCGCGGCGAGCGGCTACGCGCCCCCGGAGGGCCCGGCCTGGTGTTACGAGACGGTGCGTCATATCCTGAACAACGATTGCTATGCCGGCATCGTCCAGTGGCGTGACGTGCGGCTCGAGGCGCCGAGCGACCGTTTTCCGGCACGTTGGGATGCGGAGACCTTTGCGGCCATAGTCCGGGAGAGACAGCGGCGCACGCAGGCACCGTACATGCGCTCAGGTGGTGGGCCCTACACCGGTGTCGCCTACTGCCGGCGATGCGGCTACCGCATGGCCAGGGAATCCTCGCGCGGCCGGTGGTATCTGCGCTGCTCACTGCATGTGCGCAAGGCGCTGACCGGGCGGACGTGCCATTTCAATAGTACACCGGAGCACCGGGTGACGAGCGCGATCCGGGATTGGCTGGCAGAGTTCGTGACGCCGGAGCGTGTCGACCAGGCGCTCGCAGAGCTTGGCGCCGGCGGTGAGGGCGAGCGAATCCGGGAGGATGCGGCCCGAGCGCGGGCCGTCATTCGCAATTGTGACCAGCAGAGGGAACGGCTGGCGCTGAACCTGGCGGGGGGCTACCTGGACGGGGCGATGTACCGCACGCTGGACGACCGGCTTCTGGAGCAGCTCAGGGCGGAAACGACGCGTGCTGCAGAGCTGGATAGGATGCTGGCGAATCTGCCGGATCTGGCAGAGCGGCGGGCGCTCCTTGAGCAGATGGCAAGAATGTTTGACCGGTTGGTGGATCTGGGGGAGCCGGCGGAGGTGGCACGGGCGCTGCAGGCGGCGGGGATCCGGGCATGGTGTGAGGAGGGCCGGGTGACAGTGGCAATGATCTGATCTTGCCCGATCTGGGGTGTTGTGGTATACTGCGCCCGTGGTGGCCCATGGGCGCAGTTCGCTACAACCGCCGGAGTCATGGACAGAAACCTGTAGATTGTAGCACGCACGCGAGCGTCTGGCGCGAGG
>JBKACM010000222.1:0-4159 GCA_046269335.1 Alphaproteobacteria bacterium
ATCAGCGAGGCCAACAGGCAACCCGTCCGCCCGTGGCTCTCGCGACAGAAGGCGACCACCCGGTGCCCGGCCTTCAATTCCGCCACCACGTTTTCGATGAACTGGGGCCACGACCTCGGAACGCCACCGAAGTCCGGCAGCGGTGCCGCCAACACTACGTAACGTCGGCCAAAGCGCAGAGGTAACACCTCCTCCTCCGCCAGCGGAACCAGAACGTCGGCATTATCCAGATGTTCCGGGCGGAGAAAGCGCGTCCCCCCCGCCCCTATGGCATAGGGCCCTACCCTCACCGGCTCGCCACGATGCGGCGGATGCGGCGAGGTCAGCCGGTAGGCATCAGCCCACGCGCGGTGATGATCGTCGTCGGTCACTGGGATGGTCTCTCCATTGGGGTACCGGATGTCGCAGGGCGCGCTTCCCCCACAAGCCTTCGTTCTCGCCACGGGACCACAGCGACAGGACCGGCTCGGAAGGACCGAAGACCAGGCCACGGTCCATGGCCATGCGGCACACCGAGGTAAACAGTTCCTCTATGGTGACCGAGGCACGCTTGTTGTTGAGCTGTTGCTGCAACAGGGCCTCGTCCGTGCAGGCGTTGGCGACCATCGGGTGCTTGTCGAACATGCGCCGTCCGTGGTGCTGAAGGTCGAACACGCGATCGACGAATATGGTATGGCTTACCTGCCCGGAAAGAAAGCTCTGAACCGTTTCGGCGATCTTTCCCCACAGTCGTCCGCCGAACCCGGGTTCGAAGCAGCCCTTGTTGTAGACCTCTGCCGCGAGGTTCAAGAACGTGATCTGCTGTTCCCGTGGCTGGTCGGCCAGTCGTTTCAACAGAGGAACGGCCTGTTCGGAGCCGGAGAACGCCTTGAAGGTGGTGAACAGGGCATCCACGGCCTCCGGGGCCGCGTACAGGCTGGCACCGTAGGCCCCGGACTGGTTCAGCTCGACGATGACCGCCAGAGTCAGATAGGCGGCGTAGATCTTGGCGGTACGGTGATGGGTTTCAAGCCGCAGGTCTTCCGCATCCCGGGATAGCAGCGAGTTCAGGGATGCCGAGGCCATGGCATCGGTCAGGTAGACGTCGCACAGAATCCGGTTGACGCCATGCTGTTCCATCGCCCACTGGGCGTCCAGCGCGGGCTTGCGCGACCGATGCCGCTGTCGGCCCGCCCACCACTGAAACAGCTTGATTTCACGGGTGGTCTCCGGTTCCTGTACCGGCACACGCCCCAGGATCACGTGCCCCTGGGTGCCATCCAGCGACAGGAAGTCTCCTTCGCGGATCCGCTGGAACAGGGTCAGGGCCGCGGGGTCATGGGCCAGTCCCACCACCGAGGGAATGCCAAGATCCCGGGCTACCACCGCCGCATGGCTGGTACTGCCGCCGGTTCCGGTAACGACGCCTTTGGAAACGATCATGCCGTGCAGGTCATCGGGGTCGGTATCGTGACGGACCAGGATGACATCCTGCCCTTCCCGGGACAGGGCCTCGGCCTGTTCCGAGGACATGGCGACCACGCCAACGGCGACGCCGGGCGAAGCGGGAAGACCGGTAGCGGCGTTTCCAGCGGAGAAGGCGGCCAGAACCGCCTCCTTCGACAGGCTGGCCCGATTGGCCAGGCATTCCCGCTGCTTGGGCGTCAGCATCATCACCGCCCGGTCACGGCTGGCCCGCCCCTGGCAGACCTCGTGTACGGCAAAGGTGGCGGCGGCCTCCGGAGAGGTTTGCGCCGCCCGGCACTGAAGCAGGTAGAGCTTCCCTCGCTCCACCGTGAACTCCACGTCCACCACTGCCTGGTGATGGCGCTCAAGCAGGGCCACGCTCTCCTCAAGTTGCTGGTATACCTTGTGATTCCATACCTTCATGCCGTCTACGGGAAGGGGGGTATGGGTGCCCGCCACCACGTCCTCGCCCTGGGCGCAGACCAGGAATTCCCCATACAGGCCACGGGCTCCGGTACTGACGTCACGACTGAAGACGACGCCGGTGCCGGAGTCGACGTCGAAATTGCCATAGACCATTTCCTGAATGTTGATGGCGGTTCCAAGACCATCGGGGATACCGTTGAGTCGCCGGTAGTCCCTGGCTCTGGAGTTGTTCCACGACTCGAGGATCACCCGAACCGCCGTTTCAAGCTGCCGCCAGGGGTCATCGGGAACCGGATGGCCGGTCTTCTCAAGAATGATCTGGCGATAGCGCTGACAGGTTTCCGGGTCGCTGCTGCCATTGGCGAACAGGTCGTGGTCAAGCTTGCATACCAGGTCGCCGTACATGAAAAGGAAACGGCGATAGCAGTCATAGGCGAACTGACGGTTCGTGCGCTCCGCCAGACGCGCGGCAACCTCCGGGGTCAGACCCAGATTGAGAATGGTATCCATCATGCCCGGCATGGAGACTTCGGCCCCGGAGCGCACGGCCACCAACAATGGATTGTCCGGATTGCCGAACGTCTTGCCGGCCCGCGCCTCCAGTCGGCCCATGGCCTCGCGAAGCTGGGGCCACAGGGCGTCGGGAATGGCTCCCTCGTACATTATGGCATGACGGGCGACCCGGGTGGTGATGGTCAGACCGGGCGGCACCGGCAGGCCCAGGGCACATAGCTGCCCAAGTTCCGCCCCCTTCCGGCCGCGAAGTTGCGGCGTGCAGGTTTCATGCGACTCGTCCAGCAGATAGACAAGTCCAGGCTCCGCCGTCTCTTCCCCCATGCCTCGCCTCCCCGATCCTATTTTTCCGCTCACGCAAGACTCCGTCGAACCCCCTGGTTGGCGGGACGGAAACGGCCTGAGCCTGTTGTCCTGCATAAAAACCACGAACGATGTATGATCGCAATCCTGGACAGGATTTTGTGCAGGGTAATCACGGGAGATACGATGATCGGGCAGGGAGGGAACAGCGCCCCGGATCTTGGCCGTGTGCGGCGGGTGCTGGTGGTCAAGCTGGATGAAATCGGCGATTTCATTCTGGCGACACCGTTTCTACGTGGACTGCGGGCCAGCGCTCCCGGGGCCACCATCGTTCTTGCGGTCACGCCCCTTCTGGGCGAAATGGCCGCGTCCTGTCCCCATGTCGACGCCGTGGTGGCCGCTATCCCAAGCCGGACCACCGATACCATTGAGCTGAAGTTGCCCCGCCCGGACCAGCCGTATCATCTGGAGCGGCTACGGGAGGTCATGCGTCTTGGAGGCTTTGATCTGGCCGTGGTGCCCAGGTTCGATTTCGACCGCTACGATGGCGGACGACTGGCCAGAACCAGTGGCGCCAGGTGGGTCTTCGGTTTCTCCGAAACGGTCACACCCCTGAAAGCGCAACGCAATCAAGGATTTGACGCCCGGTTCTATACCCATGTGCTGGCACGGCCCGCCACCACCCACGAAGTGGAACAGAATCTGGCGCTGCTTGCCCACATGGGTGGCCACCTTCACGGTGGGTCGCAGGTCGAAGCCTACTCCACGCCCGAGGCCGAAGCCGAAGCCGAGCGGAAATTGGCGGCAGCGGCCGAACGTTTCGGGGTCGGGTCCCTGATCGCCGTCGCGCCCGGGTCTTCCTACCCCGCCAAGGAGTATCCTCTCTCCCTCCTCGTGCCGGTCGTCGAGACGGTCGCGAGACACCTGAACGCCGGCGTGGTGGTGTTGGGCAGCGCGCCTCAGGCTCCCATGGGTGAGGCCTTGTACCGGTCCATGCCGTCACGATGCCTCAATCTGTGCGGACAGCTTGCCCTGACCGAGGCAGTAGCCGTGATCCGTCGAGTACGCGGCCTGATTTCCATGTGTTCGGCCCCCGGCCATATCGCCGCTGCCGTCGGCACACCGGTGGCGGTGTTCTCCTGCCACCCTCGCGACGGCGACCCCGAGCACTTCCACGCGCCGGAGCGTTTTCGTCCCTGGACCCGTGACGACATGGCCCTGATGTTGCAGCCCGCAACCACCCTGGGAAACTGCCGGGGGTATTGTCTGGCCCCGGAATCCCACTGCATCACCGGGATCGATCCCGGGGACGCGGCGGAGAGGATCTCGGCCTTTTTGCCCCGTAAAGCCTACGTCGTACCCCCTCGTTTTAATTGACGCAGGCCACTGGAAACGGAGCAATGCGGCGTGTCCCCGTTGAGTGGAAGCGCGCGGAAGCGGCGTGAGGGTGTCGCTTCGTCGGCGGATGGGG
>JBKACM010000223.1:0-4140 GCA_046269335.1 Alphaproteobacteria bacterium
CTCCTTCAGGACGAAGGCCCGGGCGTATGTTTCGCCCTCGGCCACGATATCGGTGCGGGCGGCGTGGGGCCGGGTATCAAGTTGCTCGAGCAACGCGACCTCGAGCGGTGACAGCCGCCCCCCCGCGCTGAACCGCCGCAACACGGGACAGCGAGGCGCCGGTTCCCCGGCAGCCTCGCCCGGGGGCGGGCCGAACACCGGCCATCCCATCAGGGTCCAGTTCTCCGTCGATGCATCCATCGGCATTCGCGGATCTCCAGAAGCCGGCCGACGGGCGCCACGGGGCCACCCGCCAAATGCTCCTGGATGTATATGGATCCGACGAAGACGAATAAAAGACGCAGTTTGTTGACAATAACCGCCATAACTTCACGTCTGAATTAGTCGTCAGGCCATGGCATGATGACGAAAGACAGTATTGCCCTAGCTTTATTTTGACTTTAGACGCCGGGACGGGTGGCTGGTGACGAACCGATGCATCAAGACCTTCAGTTCGGCTCGTCTACGGACGTCGTGGGTGCGATGGGTGCCGGCCAGATCCTCGAGCACGGCGTCGCGCAAGGCGGGCAGGCCATCCTCGGCGAGGATCAGGTAGCGGCCGAGGTCGATCACCACCTCGCCGGGGAGGGTCGGCCGCTCGTCCAGCGCCCTCCGTTCCTCGTCGTCCAGATTGATCAGGGGAATGCAGTCGTTCACGGTCAGCATGAACCCTCCGCAATTGGCACGCGCGGTCAGTTGAAACGTCGGCGCCAGAAGAGCGCATTAATAAGGATTGGCACCATCACCTGGACTCGCGCGGACCGATAAAGACCAGAACGACGTCCAGGCGACCTCCTCGGCATGAAGTGGACCGAGAAGCCACTTCATGGGAGAAGCGGTATGTTACGGGTTTGACGTGATCGTGTTCAGCCGTTCAGGTAATTCATGATACTGCGACCAAGAATGCGATAATTTCCGTTTATCATTTTGCCATGCATGTCGCGCCTTGCCAGCAAGGCGACCACTTCCTTTCTTGTCAGCCCCACCAACGCGGCAGCCTCCGTGCTCGAGTAGGTCCGTTCAGGTACGATATCGGCATGGCGAGGCCTGTCTCTCAACAGCAGTATGCCTTGCGCCAGGGCGACAAATGTGGCCAGGCAGTTCAGCACCTTGCACGGAAGTGTACTTTCAAGCGTCATCGGCTGCTGAAGGGGCATCGGTATCTCTCCGAAATAACGCATTCGATGCATTCATTCCCAATATTCACCCGGTCCCATATTCACCCGGAAAGCGGGGCGGAACAACCCCCGCCTTGTGGCACCAGGATCTATGCCGGGGCATACCGATCGGTTCCTGGTGCACCTGGACTTCAGCGTTTGGATAGGCCTCAAGGATTAGGTCGATGACCTCGTCGGTGTATTGGTGTGAAGCGATTAGGGGCAGATCGCCATCCATCTCGGCGTGAAGTTGGATAAAGACGTTCTCGCCTGACAGGCGTGTTCTCAGATCGTGGATGGCGCGCACGGACGGATGAGCCAAAGCGATGGCATGGATCCGACGCCGGTCTTCAATCGGAAGCTCCTTGTCGAGAAGCATTTCGGTGGATTCGACCAGGATACCCTTGGCGCTTGCCGCGAGATAGGCCGCGATGGCCAGGGCAATGACGGGGTCGGCCCAACCGATGCCCCGGATGCCGGAAAAAAGAAGGGAAACGATCACTCCGACATACATCAGCATGTCGGTTCGATAATGCAATGAATCGGCCCGGACCACCGTTGACCCGGTCAGGCGGATGACATGCCTCTGATACAGCACCAGTCCACCCGTCAACGCCAGCGACACCACCATGGTCCCAATGGCAATGTCGGCGTGGGCAACCCGGTAAGGGGTAAAGAGGCGGTACAGAGCCTCCATCGCTATGGCGAGGGCTGCGCCAATCATGAACATGGACTGCGCCAGTGACGCCAGTGGTTCCATCTTGCCGTAGCCGAAACGAAACCTGCGATCGGGCGGCTTTTGTGCTTGTCTTACTGCCAAATAGTTGAGGAGACCCATGAAAGTATCCATCACGGAATCCATCAGGACGGACAACACGCTGACGGACCCGGTTGCCAGCCACGTTGCCGCCTTCAACCCCATGATCACCAGAGCGACAGTCAAGGAAAAGGCTGTCGCTCTGGCCTTCAGTCGCGCCGCAACGACGCCACCACGGGGGATCGAAACTTCGCTCATTCGGGCGGGAACCAGACTATACACATTATTGTGACCATATGACCGAGGGATTCGGATGCTCAAGCGTCCCGGTTATCTCGCTGGTGGGGTCGCCTGGTTTTACTATGTCACAAGCCGGTATGATTGGCAGTTTGGATCGGGGTGGGATCACACCGCCAGCACCGCCCCCAGGTGTCGGGCGATGTCCTCGAGCGGCTCGGTGATCAGATCCTTGTTGAGCTCGGCGATGACCCGGTCGCGGACCTCGGCCACCAGCGCGCTCCTCAAATCGCCCAGGGCCCGGGGGGGCGCCACCAGGACCAGGCGGTCGTACTGGCCCCGCTTGCGGGCATCGTCCAGATGCCCGGCCAGGTAGCGGGCGAAGTCCGTCTCGTTGTAGCGGTGGGGATCGCTGGGCGGCTCCTTGGCGTGGCGGCTCTCCCCGACGCTGTCGAAGGCCCGCCCCGGCTTGTCGCTGCCGATGTCCCTGGTCTTCAGCCGGTCTCCGGCGAAGTCCCGCTCGTGTGTCAGGCCCTTGCCCGGGCCTTCATTGACCAGAAGACGCGCGCGTGCGCCATCGGCCAGCACAACCCAGGTGATCATCTTCTTCATGGCAACCCCACGTCCCGACGAGTTCCCGAGGAACGCCCATGGCGGCGATCGGGTTGCGGCGGCGAGACAGGGAATGAAGGAGGGTTTGGATGTCATTTTCTATTCATTCGGGGCAATCGCGGAGTAACATTCCTCGTACCGCGTGCGTGCCCGACACTCCGTCGGGGCATACGCAAAGGGAGGGGAACGTGAAGAGTCACCTTGTCCGGATCATCCTGCCGTACCTGCTGGTCGTGGGAGTGATGGCCGCCCCGGCCACGGCCCAGCATGCCTCGGCGACCGCACACCATGCCCCGGTCGGGCCGGCTCCGGCCGACCCGCAGGGGCCGTTCGGAGTGTTCGTGCATGGGCATTACCAGCGCATGGCGCGCCACGGTGATTTCTCGGGCCGGGTCGCCGTGTCGGCGGTTCAGGGCAGCGATCGCTACGCCGTTGGAGCGCTGGCCGGCCGGATGGGCGAAATCACCATCATCGGAGGCCGGGTCTACCTTAGGAGACTCCCAGCCTTAACCGAATCGGCGCGGCACACGTTGAGCGCGATTTTTCGCCATTGGCTGCGTGACGTTCTAGAATCGCGCACATGATGTTGATGGGCGCGGAGGGGAGAATGGTGACGGTTGAGCAGGTGGCCACGATCCGGCGGAAATTCGAGGCGATCCGTGAGCATCTGGACGAGCGCGGCCGGCGACTGTTCGCGGCGGCGGAGGTACGGGCGCTGGGCCACGGCGGGCTTCAGGCGGTAGCGCAAGCGACCGGGATCGCCCGCAGTACGATCGGCCGGGGGCTCAAGGATTTGGATCGGCCGGCTTTGCCGGTCGGCCGAGTTCGACGCGGAGGCTGTGGCCAGCGTCCGTTGATCGAACGGGATCCGACACTGCTGGACGATCTGCGGGGCCTGTTGGCGCCAATGACGATCGGCGATCCGATGCGGCCGCTGCTGTGGGTGTCCAAGAGCCATGGCAAACTGGCGGCCGCACTGCGGGAGATGGGGCACCGGATCGGGCCGTCGACGGTGGCGAAGTTGCTGCTTAAGCTGGGCTACAGCCGACAATGCAACAGCAAAGTCAATGCCGGTGGCCACCATGTCGACCGCGACGCCCAGTTCGAGCATATCAACACCCGCGTCCTGGCATTCCAGGCCGAGGGCCTGCCGGTAATCTCGGTCGACACCAAGAAGAAGGAGTTGATCGGTCCGTTCAAACAGCCGGGCACGGATTACCGCCCGCAAGGAAAGCCGCTGCGGGTCAGCACCCACGACTATCCGATCCCCGAGAAGGGCAAGGTCGTACCCTACGGTATCTACGACATCGGCGACAACAGCGGCTGGGTCTCGGTCGG
>JBKACM010000224.1:0-4130 GCA_046269335.1 Alphaproteobacteria bacterium
AGGGCGGCGGAGAGTGCCTTGTTGTTGCGCACGGACTCGATGTAGGGCGCACCCAGGAAGATCCACAGGAAGCACGGCGCAAAGGTCACCCAGGTGGTCAGGGTCGCGCCCAGAACTCCGGCCCATACCGGGTCGAGTCCGCCGGGGGCCCGGAACGCGGCCAGGAAGCCCACGAAGGCCAGAACCATGATCAGGGGGCCCGGCGTGGTTTCTGCCAGACCCAGGCCATCCATCATTTCGCCGGGGGCCAGCCAGCCATAGGTGGCCACCGCCTGCTGAGCCACGTAGGCAAGCACCGCGTAAGCCCCGCCGAAGGTCACCACCGCCATCTTGCTGAAGAACAGTCCCTCCTTGAGGAACACGTCGCTCACCCCCTGCATCAGGGCCAGGGCGATCAACGGCGCGAACCATACCGCGAGCCATATCACCGCCACCTTGAGCGCCCGTGCCGTAGAGGGTCTGGTGTGTTCCGGCCGGTTGTCGCCGGTAAGCAGGGCATCGATCACCGGAGTGGCCCCGGCCTTGGGCTGCTGCCCCTTGATGACCACGAACTTGTCGGGCCATAGCCGTCCTCCCATCAGGCCGACCAGCGCCGCCGCCAGCACGATTATCGGGAACGGGACATCGAAGAAGAAGATGGCAATGAAGGCCAGCGCCGCCAGGATCTTCATGACCGAGTTTTTCAGCGCCCGCTTGCCGATGCGCATCACCGCTTCCACCACCACCGCCAGCACCGCCGCCTTGATGCCGAAGAACATGGCCTGGACCAGGGTGATCTCCTGGTACACGGCGTAAAGGATGCTCAAGCCCACGATGACGATGAATCCGGGCAGCACGAACAGGGTGCCGGCAACGATGCCGCCCAGGGTGCGGTGAAGCAGCCAGCCCAGATAGGTGGCAAGCTGCTGCGCCTCCGGCCCCGGCAGCAGCATGCAGTAGTTGAGGGCGTGCAGGAAACGGTCCTCGCTGATCCAGCGTTTTTCGTCCACCAGCATGCGATGCATCATGGCGATCTGCCCGGCCGGCCCGCCGAAGCTCAGCAGGCCGATCTTGAGCCACAGGCGGAAGGCCTCGGCGAAGGATACCGAGTGATGGGGTGCGGGCGCGGACGCCGAAGCGGTGTTGTCGGTCATGGCGGGGTCCTTGAACTTCGCTTATGATACACATGTAGCGTATATGTGGAGCATATTTGATTCAAGAGTTTCCTGGTGCCGCGATCGACAATACCGCCGAGGGCAGATTTTCGCGGATCAACGACGCCAGTTTCCGGCATTCTTCGGCGTGGGCGCCGCTGGCACGCCACGTCATGCCGATCCCGCGTCCCGGCGGATCGACGAAAGGACGCATGGCAATCTGGATATCCTCCAGTGCCTCCGCCGCCACGTACAACGCTGGCAGCAGAGTCATCCCAAGGCCGGTGGCGACCATCTGGCGCAGGGAATCCAGGCTGGTGGCGCGAAAGCTGGTATGCTCCGAGGCCCTTGCCTCCAGACAGAAGGCCAGGACCTGATCCCGCAGGCAATGGTTTTCCTCCAGCAACAGGAGTCTCTCTCCGGCAAGATCGACCCGTTCCAGCGCCGGTTTCGCCACCAGGGGATGATCCAGGGGCAGGGCTGCCCACAGGGGTTCGAGAAACAATGGATCACTGGTAGCCCCGTTCTCCTCCGGGGCCATGGAAATAATCATGGCGTCAATATCACCCCGCAGAAGATCCGCCCGCAACCTATGGGCGGTCTCCTCTCGTAGGTACAGCTTCAGGTCTCCATAGCGCCGCCGCAAGGATGGGAGGATGTGCGGCAGCAGATACGGGCCTAGGGTGGGCAGTACGCCGAGCCGTAGCGTACCGTTGAACGGCCGCGAGGCATGACGGGCCGCCTCGGCAAGGTCGGAGACCTCCCGCAGGACCCGGCCGGCACGCTCGACGATATCACGGCCTACCGGGGTCATCAGAACCCTGTGCCGGGTCCGCTCTACCAGCAGGACCCCCAGGGTCTCCTCCAGTCCCCGGATCTGACTGCTCAGGGCCGGTTGGGTGATGCGGCAACGCTCCGCCGCGCGGCCGAAATGGAGGGTTTCGGAGAGGGCAATCAGGCACTGAAGCTGCCGCAGGGTGATCATGATGCAATGATAATAATTTCTTATTACCGTTACAACTATTATCGATTTGACTTATCACCGTTATTCTCGTAGTCCTTGACCCCATGTCCGGAGGAGTCCCGGGGAAGAATGAGGAGCGGTCCTGATGGAGACGCAGACCCTGTTTTTGCTTGCCTTCGCCGGGGTGGTGGGTTTCCTGCTGCTGCTGGACCTTGGGGTGTTTCACCGCAAATCCCACGAAGTGTCCGTACGCGAGGCCCTGGGCTGGAGCGCCGTGTGGGTGCTGGTGGCCCTGTCGTTCAACGCCGCCCTGATACCCTGGCGGGGTCCTGAGGCGGCCTTGCTGTTTCTGACCGGGTATCTGATCGAACTGTCGCTCAGCGTCGATAACCTTTTCGTATTCCTGCTTCTGTTCGGTCAGTTCGCCGTTCCTCCGGCCTTTCAGCACCGGGTGCTGTTCTGGGGCGTGATCGGTGCCATCGTCCTGCGGCTGGCGATGATTCTGGCCGGCGGAGCCCTGGTGGCGGAGGCCCATTGGGTTCTCTACATCTTCGGGGCATTTCTGATCTTCGCCGGAGCCAAGATGCTGTTCACGGGGGAGGAGCCGGAAACCTCGCCCGCCGACCACCCCCTCGTCCGATGGTTGCGTCGCCACCTTCCGGTCAGCGATACGCCCCATGACGGACGATTTATAATCCGCGACGGGAACGGCAAGCGCCTGTTGACACCGCTGTTCGTGGTGTTGATATCGGTCGAGGTTGCCGACGTGATGTTCGCCGTTGATTCCGTTCCCGCCATCTTCGCCATCACCACCGATCCATTCCTGGTGGCAACCTCCAACATATTTGCTATTCTCGGCCTGCGGTCCATGTATTTCGCCCTGTGTGGGATTGCGGAACGGCTGCACTATCTTAAATATGGTCTGGCGGCGATTCTGATCTTCATCGGGATCAAGATCCTGATCGCCAGCTACTACGAAATACCGGCTGTCGTCGCTCTTGGCGTCACGGCGGGTATCCTGGTGGTGGCTGCGACCGTGTCTTTGTTGAAGAGCCCGAAGTCGCCGGAGGCCTCGTGACGGGATGTTGAGACCACGAACGAAACCAGAAAACAGGACAGGAGCAAACTGATAATGACCATGTTCGAACAGAATCCGTCCCGATCGCCGTGGGGCATGGCTGCCGCCGCGAACCGGGCCACCCTCGACCAGGGTCTGAGAAGCCACATGCTGAGGGTCTACAACTTCATGACCCTGGGACTCGGCATCACCGGCATCGTCGCCATGCTGGTGGCCGCTACGCCTGCGCTTTACATTCCGCTGTTCACCACACCCCTGAAGTGGGTGGTGATGCTGTCGCCGCTGGTTTTCATCTTCGTGCTGTCCTGGAAGCTTGATCGTCTGTCCAGCAGCAGCCTTCAGACGCTGTTCTACGTCTTCTGCGGGCTGATGGGCCTGTCGATGGCCTCGATCTTCCTGGTGTTCACCGGAGCCAGTGTCGCCCGCGTGTTCTTCATCACCGCCGCCATGTTCGCCGGGACCAGCCTGTGGGGCTACACCACCAAGTCCGATCTGTCGAAGATGGGCTCGTTCATGATGATGGGCATGATCGGCATCGTCGTCGCCAGCCTGGTCAACATCTTCCTGGCTTCCAGCGCCCTGCACTTCGCCATCTCGGTCATCGGCGTGGTGGTCTTCACCGGCCTGACCGCCTGGGACACCCAGCGCATCCGTGAGGAGTATTCGGAACTGTATGGGCACGAGACCAACACCAAGCTGGCGGTCATGGGAGCCCTGTCGCTCTATCTGAACTTCATCAATCTGTTCCAGATGCTGATGCAGCTCATGGGCGATCGGGAATAGCACCGTCCGGCCAACGAACTGACCCATCGGGTCAGTTCATGCCGAAGCGCTGATGCTCGTACCATCCGCACGAAGTTTTGACTTCGTGCGGATGGTGTTATACCAGACCGAGATGAGCTTGACTCATCACGGTCTGGGAATGGCGCATTGAGCGCCCGCGCGATCGTTCGCG
>JBKACM010000225.1:0-4100 GCA_046269335.1 Alphaproteobacteria bacterium
CTGCCGAACCCATGTCGGGAGAGGCCGTACCCTCTACCCTCTCGTGGTGGATGTGGCCGCTGATACTTTTCGTCGTTACATTTGCTCTTGGTATTGTCGCCGTACTTGGCGGTGTCGGCGGTGGCGTGCTGTTTGTCCCGATCGTCGGCGGCTTTTTTCCCTTTCACCTCGATTTCGTGCGAAGTGCCGGACTGCTGGTCGCACTGTCGGGTGCCCTGGCCGCCGGACCCGGGCTGTTGAGAAAGGGGATGGCCGATTTGCGTCTGGCCTTGCCGGTGGCCCTGATTGCTTCGTCAGCGGCCATCGTCGGTGCCATGATCGGGCTGGCCCTGCCGACCAACGTCATTCAAATCGCCCTGGGCGTCACGATTCTCGGCATCGTCATGATCATGCTGAAGGCCAAGAAGTCGGAGTACCCTGAGGTCAAGGAAGCCGACGCACTTTCCAGTGCCCTCCGAATCAGCGGCATTTACTACGAGCCAACGATTGATCGGGCCGTCGACTGGAAGATCCATCGCACCGCGACGGGTCTGCTGTTGTTCGTGGGCATCGGAATCATGGCGGGGATGTTCGGCCTGGGGGCCGGTTGGGCCAATGTGCCGGTGCTGAACCTCCTGATGGGAGCCCCCCTCAAGGTCTCGGTGGCCACCAGCAAGTTCCTGCTCTCCATCACGGACACCTCGGCCGCCTGGGTCTACATCAACCAGGGGGCGGTTCTGGCGATGATCGTCGTCCCGTCCATCATCGGCATCATGCTGGGATCCCTGGTGGGGGTGCGCCTGCTGGCGGTTACCAAGGCGGCGGTTGTCCGTCGGATCGTCATCGTCATGCTGACGTTCGCCGGGTTGCGCGCGTTGCTCAAGGGCTTCGGCATCTGAAAAAGGGGGAGGACGGCTACAATGTCGGTTGGTGCATCTGGAGACAATTCCGCCATGAGCAACCCGAAAGAACTGAAAGCGACCGAGGAGCAGATCGTCTATGCAAAACTGCTTGACCTCGGGATGAAAACGGGACTTGCCGCGCTGGTGGTCACGTTTACGATTTATGTTCTTGGCATTCTCCCGCCCTATCTTCCTCTGGACAAGGTATCCGAATACTGGGGTCTGAGCTCGCATGCCTACCTGGAGAAGGCCCACGTCGAGCCGGGGTGGGCCTGGGTCCGGATGGTCGGCTACGGGGATTTCCTCAATTTCATTGGTGTCGCGTTCCTGGCCGGGATCACGATCCTCTGCTATCTCCCGATCATCCCGATCCTCCTCCGGAAGAAGGACATGGTCTACGTGGGGATTGCCGTGCTGGAAGTGGCGGTACTGACGTTGGCAGCCTCGGGGGTGCTCCATGTCGGAGGTCACTGATCCCCGCTGGACCTGCGGAACTCCGTTGTCGAAACCTGGCGGAACCCGACTTCTGGCGATCGTGGATGTTGGGGAGGGGGGGGCTGTCGTCGCAAGAAGGGCTGTCGAAATGGCTTGCGCCAGCGGCGGTTCGGTTGTCATTGCCCATGTTGTCACCTGCACTCCAGGCTATGAAACCGACCACTGGCCGTTTCTGACTCCGGTGGAGATGGAGACGGAACTCCTGAAGCTGGCACGGCGGCGACTGGATGATCTCCTGCGCCGGTGCGGGTTGGGCGGGATCCAACGGCGGGTCGTGGCGGGAGACCCCCTTGAAGCCGTGGGGGAACTGGCAGCCGCGCTGCGGACGGACGCCGTTATCGCCGGGACACACGCCCCTTTCGGCCTGGACCGGCGGGGACGACTGCCGGCGGTGCTGTCCCAGTGCGAGATTTACATGGTGCCGACAGACGGATGGTGGCGCGAGCAGGTGGAGCGGACCCTCTCCCACGCACTATCTTCTGCG
Organism: Alphaproteobacteria bacterium; assembly: GCA_046269335.1. Classification (GTDB taxonomy): domain Bacteria; phylum Pseudomonadota; class Alphaproteobacteria; order Rhodospirillales; family Rhodospirillaceae; genus JADFXL01. The sequence goes on from JBKACM010000225.1 coordinate 1,861, forward strand.
GCGACCTGGGTCGCCACCTGGCGCAGGCGGGGGTCAATGGCCGGGACACAGACATCCCCCCAGCAGGCACGCTGAGAGTCGTCTGCGCGCGACCAGAAGCGAAGGGGCGACGAGCAGCCCCCCGGCCCGCCCCGAAGTCCCGAGGGGTGTTCCGGGAGGTGCAGCCTTCAGCCGGGTTGCGGTGCGCCTTCGACCGCCGATACCTCCAGCGCCTCGGTGCCGTCCAAACGGACCTCGCCGAGAAGCGCACGCGCGGTGTCGAACTCCCCTTCCTCGGCAAAGGCGACGGCGGCGAACATCTGCGATAGCCAACTGGTTCTCTCGGTCACGGCAACACCTCCTGTCAGAGCGGGACAAAATGTCCGTGCTGGGCAGTCGCATATTCCGTGCCAGGGCCGAATCCGCAGCCTCTCCGGGGGGTTTGCGAAAACCGCCCAGGCCTCCAGCGATGCGTTTTGCAATACACTACCCCCGTTCGAGGAAATTCATTCCCTCCATCCCGCTCCGAACCCATTGAGTTCCCTGGCTTTCCGGGCCTTTCTCAGGGGGCGCTGCGAAATGTAACATGAGGATGCAACAATCAGCGTAATTGAGCCCCAGGCCGCAGCAGTGTCAAGATTCCGAAATATACAGAATCATCAATGCTGTGGTTTCCACTTGCTGGCTAATTCCTGCGCCTTGGAAATCTGGGTCAGGGTCATGCTCTTTGTGATGTTGTCACGGTTGGAAACGGCCTTTTCGTTTCCCTGAGACGCCGCAAGATTGAACCACATATGAGCATGGACGTGATCCTGCATCACGCCCTCGCCCCTTGCGTACCTGACCCCGAGGTTGTACTGGGCGTCGGCATGGCCCTGATCGGCAGCCTTGCGGAACCATTTCACGGCTTTGGCATAATCCTGCGTCACGCCCTCGCCGCTGGCGTACATGAGCCCGAGGCCGAACTGGGCACCGGTATGGCCCTGATCGGCAGCCTTGTGGAACCACGTCACAGCTTTGGCATAATCCTCCGTCACGCCCGCGCCGCTGGCGTACCGGACCCCGAGGTTGAACTGGGCATCGGCATGGCCCTGATCGGCAGCTTTGCGGAACCACTTCACGGCCTCGGCATAATTCTGCGTTACGCCCTTGCCGCTGGCGTATGCGATTCCGATGTCGAACTGGGCACGGGCACTGCCCTGATCGGCAGCATCGAGTCCTGATTGGACGACAGGGTTCGCACGGGCATCTGTGGGTGTCTGCGCTACGCCGCTTCCTGGAACGAAGTAGAAATCCCCGGTCAACGACGACGCCTCCCAGGGAATTTGCGCGTCGTTCGACGCCTGCGCCACAGCCACCCGGACCTGTTTGAACACTTCCTCCACCTTCACGCCGGGCGCAGCCATCGCTTTCAGAAGTTCCTGGGTGTAGAGGCCGTTGCCGTCATCTCCGTCGCTCGCCTCTTTCCCTGGCGCGGTGGCATAGGCGATGATGGTTCCACGCGGTGCGCTCATCTGCGCCAGGCCTCCGCCCACGGATCGGAAGCGACGCTCGAACGGGTTATTTCGGCAAGCGTCCAGAATGACCACGTTTACCCGCGTCTGAGCCGCCACCATCTGGTTCAGAATGTTATCGGCGTCCACGGTGCGGAGCGGCACGGCCTGTTCGGTCGTGAACCGAACATCCACGGGAACCAGATAATTCTTCCCCCCGACCTGAAGGCCATGACCGGAATAGTACATCAGTCCCACGGCACCCCGGCTGAGCCGTTCGCCAAAGGCCGCGACCGCGTCTTCCATCTGGGCTTTGGTGGTGTTCTCCCGCGCGATGACGTCAAAGCCTTGGCTTCGCAGTATCTGAGCCATGGCGCGGGAATCGTTCACGGGGTTCTTCAATGGGGACTCGGCGTACCGGGCATTCCCTATGACCAGAGCCACCCGATGTTCGTCGGTCGGGCCGCTTTGTTCGGATACGGTATCGTTTGCCGGGACAGACTTCGGGGCGGTAATGCGCGGGGAGGCCGTTGCGTTCGCTGTCGTGTTTGGAAATTCAAAGGACGTCGTTGCCGTCGATTCCCGAGAGGGGATCGACACCATCGGGTCCACCGTGGCAGGTCGATATTTCAGTATGTACCACGAACCCACGACCGCCGCCGAAATAGCGAGAAAAGCCGACGCCGTCACCATTCTCGCCATGGAACCGGTACCCTCTTTATCCGGGCGTTTCCCGACCTTCGTACCTGTCATACCAGTGAGCCGATG
>JBKACM010000226.1:0-4084 GCA_046269335.1 Alphaproteobacteria bacterium
TTCAACTCCGCCACGTCGGTCTTCAACTCCGCCACGTCGGTCTTCAACTCCGCCACGTCGGCCTTCAACTCCGCCACATCGGCCTTCGTGGCCAGGGTGGGAAGGACATCGGCGATTCCCTTCAGCAGAGACCTGATTTCAGTCATTTCATCCATGACACACCTCTCCGAACCCCGGGGACATGATAGATCCTGTGGCGATAAAAGTCACGCAACACGTTAACGACGTATCAGGAGACCGGCCTGCAACTGAAGGCACACAGCAGGTGGGTGACCTTGTGGCCCCCGTGGTCGGAGGCGGGCATGAGAACGTTGCGGTGGATCAGCTCCTTGCCCTCCCGCTCGATGATGACGTCGGTTTCGGCCAGAGGTTTGCGATAGATCATGACGCTGGCCACATACCCCATCAACTGTTCCCTATAGGATATGGGCATGACCTCGGCCAGGGTCAGGCCCTCGCAGGAGATGCCGAAGGCCTGATTCAGGACGGGACCGCTGTGAACGATCACGGAATGGGCCAGTTCCCTGGCAAGACGGACCACGTAAACGTGAGGAGCGATTCTGGGATACTGGGAGAGGTCCAACTCGGCGATATCCGGAAGATCACTGTCCCCCCGCAATCGATCCCACATATCGAACGCGGCACAGATGACGCGGCGTTCGCTGGTGACTCCGGGGCGACAGGGAAGGTCGGTCGGATAAGGCACCGTCATCAGCCTCTGGCCATTTTCCCCAATCTCAGACGCAGGGCGTTGAGCTTGATGAAGCCCTCGGCATCCCGCTGGTCATAGACCGTGTCCTTTTCGAACGTGACGAAGTCCATCCGGTACAGGGAGCTATCCGATTTGCGGCCGACGACGGTGGCATTGCCCTTGTACAGTTTCAAGCGCACGGTACCGTTGACGTGGGTCTGGGTCGCATCGATGGCGGCCTGGAGCATGGTCCGTTCCGGCGTGAACCAGAATCCGTTGTAGATAAGCTTGGCGTAACGAGGCATCAGCTCATCCTTCAGATGCAGCGCCTCGCGGTCCAGGGTCAGGCTTTCGATGGCCCGATGTGCGGCCAGCAGGATCGTGCCTCCCGGCGTTTCGTATACGCCGCGGGATTTCATGCCGACGAAGCGATTTTCCACCAGATCCAGTCGGCCCACCCCATGCTTGCCTCCGAGGGCGTTGAGCTGGGAAAGCAGGCGGGCCGGGGACAGGGACTCGCCGTTCACGGCGACCGCATCGCCACCGGCAAAGGTGATCTCCACGTACTCCGGGGTATCTGGTGCCCGCTGCGGAGATACGGTAAGGCGGAACATGTCCTCGTCCGGCTCAACCCACGGGTCTTCCAGCGCCTTGCCTTCGTAGGAGATATGCAGAAGGTTGGCGTCCATGGAGTACGGAGCCTCGCCGCGTTTGTCCTTGGGCACCGGAATCTGGTGCTTCTCCGCGTAGTCCAGCATGTCGGTGCGGGATTTCAACTCCCATTCCCGCCAGGGTGCGATGACCTTGATGTCAGGCTTGTGGGCGTAGTAGGTCAGTTCGAACCGCACCTGATCGTTGCCCTTGCCGGTGGCACCGTGCGCTACGGCGTCGGCCCCGGTGGCGATGGCAATCTCTATCTGCCGTTTGGCGATCAGTGGCCGGGCGATGGAGGTGCCCAGCAGATAACAGCCCTCGTAGACGGTATTGGCCCGGAACATGGGGAAGACGAAATCGCGGACGAACTCCTCCCGCAGATCATCGATGTAGATCTCCCGGATCCCCATCATTTCCGCTTTTTTGCGGGCGGGCTCCAACTCCTCGCCCTGGCCGATGTCGGCGGTGAAGGTGACCACCTCGCACCCGTAGTTATCCTGGAGCCAGCGCAGGATGATCGAAGTATCGAGCCCCCCGGAGTAGGCCAGAACGACTTTCTTGATATTGGTTTTCATGTTCTCGCAGCCCCCTGGGTCCGGGATCATCCGCTCGACGGGTCCAACGCCAAATCGTCGCGGTGTATCAATTCATCACGGTACCAATAGCCAAGGATCGGCTCGATGTCGACGGTCTTGCGCCCCCGGATACGTTGGGCGTCATGCGCGGAATAGGCCGTCAATCCCTTGCCGATGACATGACCCGAACCATCCCGGACCAGCACCGCGTCTCCCCGCTCGAAATCGCCCTCCACCCCGATCACCCCCGCGGGCAGCAGGCTGCGACCGGCGTGCAAGGCTACCACCGCTCCATCATCGACGACGACCGCGCCCGAGGTATTGAGGACTCCCGCGATCCACCGCTTGCGGGCGGTGTATGGTTCCGCCGCCGGCATGAACCAGGTACAACGTCCTCCTTCTTCCAGGACCCGCAGCGGATTGAGCGGATCCCCCGGAGCAATGGCCATGCGGCAGCCGGCCCCCATGCAGATACGGGCCGCGATCAGCTTGGTGACCATGCCGCCCGAGCCCACTCCCGACACCGGAGCCCCGGCCATGGCCTCGATCTCCGGGGTCAACTCCCGGACCTCGGGAATGAATCTGGCATCTTCGGTCGTTCTTGGGTTGGCGGTGTACAGGCCATCGATGTCCGACAGCAGCACCAGGGCATCGGCCACCACCATTTCCGCTACCCGGGCCGCCAGCCGGTCGTTGTCGCCAAAGCGGATTTCCTGGGTGGCCACGGTGTCGTTTTCGTTGATCACCGGAACCGCTCCCAGACGCAGGAGGGTTTCCAGGGTGCTGCGGGCGTTCAGGTAGCGACGGCGGTTTTCGGAGTCATCCAGGGTCAGAAGGACCTGGGCCACGGTCAGGTTATGGCGGGCCAGCGTCGCCTGATAGGCGTGTGCCAGGCGAATCTGGCCGATGGCCGCCGCCGCCTGTTTCTCATCCAGGCGCAACGACCCGGTGCCAAGACGCAGGTATTGCCGACCGACGGCGACGGCCCCGGAGGAAACCAGCACCACTTCCTGGCCCCGTTGGCGGAGTCTGGCCACGTCATCGGCCATGGCGTCCAGCCAGCGCGTTCGCAACTGTCCGCTGTGCTGGTCCACCAGCAGCGCCGAACCGATCTTGACCACCACCCTTCGGGCAGAGGCGAGGGGTTCCCGCGACCACGTATTTCCGCCGGTCTCACGAGACGTCACGGCCGCCAGTCCTGTTCATCGAGCCTTTCCAAAACTTGCGTCGGCCGTTCGCTTCCCTCTCCCTCAAAGCCCTCCCCCTGGGGAAGGCGCGCGCGGCGCATCTCGCGCACCGAGGGCAGCAGAGCCTGAATGGCCTCGCGCACACCCTGCCCACTGACCGCCGAGAGTTCCAGCACCGTGGCCCCTTCCGCCACTTCGCTCAGAATGGCCCGCTTCTCCTCGATCTCCTCCGGGGTCAGCGCGTCGCACTTGGACAGCGCGATCACCTCTCTTTTTTCCGCCAGGCCGTTGCCGTACTGCTCCAGTTCCTCGCGGACCACTTCGTAGGCGCTGGCCACATCCTCTTCGGTGCCGTCCACCAGGTGCAAAAGCGCGCCGCAGCGTTCCACATGGCCCAGAAAGCGGGTACCCAGGCCGGCCCCGGCATGGGCTCCCTCGATCAGGCCGGGGATGTCGGCCAGGACGAACTCTTCGCCGTCCATGTGGGCGACTCCCAGGTTGGGATGCAGGGTGGTGAAGGGGTAGCCCGCGATTTTTGGCCGCGCGCGGGTCGTTGCCGCCAGAAAGGTGGACTTTCCGGCGTTGGGCAGGCCAATCAGACCGGCGTCGGCGATCAGCTTCAGGCGCAGCCAGACCCAGCGTTCCTCTCCCGGCCAGCCGGGGTCGGCGCGTCGTGGGGCCTGGTTGGTGGAAGTCTTGTAGTGAGCGTTGCCGAATCCGCCGTCGCCCCCCCGGCACAGCAGAAACGTCTGGCCCGGATGAAGCATGTCGGCGATCAGGGTTTCCTGATCGTCCTCCAGAATCTGGGTGCCCGCCGGCACCTTGATGACGATGGGATCCCCCCCCCGGCCGGTACGGTTCTGGCCCATGCCGCCCTGGCCGCGCGCCACCTTGAAGTGCTGCTGGTAGCGAAAATCGATCAGGGTGTTGAGATTGTCCACGGCCACCAGCAGGACATCGTCGATTGGCTGGTGTTG
>JBKACM010000227.1:0-255 GCA_046269335.1 Alphaproteobacteria bacterium
CTTTGGGGCTGTCCCCTAACCCGAAGCTGTTGAAAGTCGGGCTGTTCATCGACAAGAGCGGCCGCATAATTACGCAGGAAGACCTGGATTTCCTGAAGGCCGAGTCGGATTTCAACACCAAAGTCTACGCCAAGATGCAGCGCCGGGCGGACCGGGCCATTGTTGAGAAGCACGGAGAATCTTTCTTTTCCCGCTTCGCCCAGTCGCCGGCCAAGTTCAAGGCCACCCGCTTTGGTAATGAGCGGATGGGCCAGT
>JBKACM010000227.1:265-4058 GCA_046269335.1 Alphaproteobacteria bacterium
AGCCGCGGCGAAACTTGACGCCGACAAATCTTTGCTGTCGGGATCCCCGGAAGCCTTTGAGTTTTGGAACTCTCCGGAGTCTCTGAGTCAGGCAGTGGCCCACGTAACCGGGGCCGTGTTTGACCGGGCCAATGACGCGGTGACCTATCGGGCCAGCATGCGGGAAGCGGAGGAGCAGCTTGCTACCCGGGCCATGCAGGGCCAAGACACTCTGCGTGATGTCACATCCATCGATGAGCTGGCCGCCAAGATCGCTGCCATGCCTGCCGCGCGCGGCTTGTTACCGGCGCAGGTCCGGGAGGGGCTGTATCATGAGCTCGACCAGCTCACCCGGAATGCCCGTCAGATGGCTCAGGACCTGCGCGTCGATGGCGGTAATCTCCTCAACGATGTCAAACTTGACTGGATCAAGCTGCGCCGCCTTTCGGCGGACAATCAGTTTGCGAATCCGTGGGGACCCCGAAAGCTGCCTTACGACCTCTATGACTACGGGTTGCTGACCGATGGAGACGCCCACCGCTTTACCCGTAATGCGGTGCATCGGGAGATGGTTGACTACGGGTTGGCCTTAGATAGCGCCCTCAAAGAGGTGAACGCCCTGATCAAGGCCCAGGAAGAGGCTCGTCGCACGGGCACCACGTCGCCGGCCTTTGAGGAGACCTTCACCTCCATGTCGGAGGCACTCACATATCAGATGCAGTTAGGGCAGATGCAGGCCCTTTATGCAGACTGGGTGTCGGGTTTCCGGCCGCGCCGGTGGCTCGATCTGGTGACAGGCGGAGTCGATCTCGTGACGCAGGCTGTTCTGGCACCTGTTACGGTTACCCTCCGAAACTTGTTCTATGGGTCCGGGATGGCACACGTCGCCTTTAACCGACGTGACCTGGGTCAGATGAAAGGCGGCGCCGCCGGCACGACCGCTAAATTCTTTATCCGCTCCACCGGAGAGTTTGGTAAGAACCTGATCTCCACGGCCATTCTGACCGCTGCCAAGCGGGCCCGAATCTCTAACCCACACATCCCTCTCGGCAAGGTTGAGCGCTGGGCGGCCCGGGCACGGGAACGGAACATGGTTCTTCGCGGCCTGGGTGGCTCGTCTCGCACAACGCTGATCACGGACATCCGTCGTGGCTACGAGGCCTTGAAGATCAAGGACACTCCGGAAGGTCGCACCTACGTGCTGCCGGAACGGTATGCCGATCTCGAAGTGTGGGTTGGCACGGCCCTGGTGGCGGCCAAGGCGACCCTCAAAAAGGTTGGCACCATGGCGGCGGATGCACCGTTGAACATGTCCGCACTGGTTACCGCCGACGCCTTGGAGCAGGATTACATGGCGGTGGCCGACCGCTACTATGACCGACTGGTCAAGGAAGGTTTGCTTGACCCTGATAGCCTCCGGGCTTCGGTGGACCGGTTCTTGGCCACTCGCGACCCCAAGATGGTGGTCAAGGCCTCGGACTTCTCGGACCAGTTCACGCTGGTCAACAATGAAGCCCGGCTACAGGACCTACGGCGCAACTTCGAGTTCATCGGCAAGCCTCTTGACGACCTGTTCTTGGACTGGATCGTCCGCCGTGCGCAGGATCCGGACGCGATGCTTTTCTTGCCGCAGCACCGCCGCGCCTATCTGCAGGCCCTCATTCAGGACGTCAACGCGCCTAACTTTGCCAACCGACCGCTGAGCTTTGCCACCAACAAGGAGCTGGCCATGACCTATCGGTTGATGGGTTACGGCATCAACGCTGGCTGGGCGCTGGCAGAGTTCCCGGTCCGAGTGCGCCGCACGCTGCAGATGCGCAAGCAAGGGCTGGGCAAGGGCAAGTATGAGGGCCCGTGGGTCGTGGACGCCTCTTCGATGGCGTGGGCTACCAGCACTGCGCTAGCCTTCATGATTGTCGGCGCTCTCGGGACCGGCGCCGCGGAACTCTACCGCCGGCTCCTGCAGCGGGCTGAGAAATCGCGCGACACCGTCTTTGATCCGGATCTGTGGACCAGCGGGGACATGCAGCGGTGGACTCGCACGCTGGTGCGGGATGGGATTGCCGCGTTTCCGGTCCCGCTCGTCCCTGAATTCTTTAACCTGTTTCTGAATGTCGACCCGTTCGGCAAAGGTTTTGACCCGGCCGGAGCCTCCTTTGTTGGGTCCGTCCTGCAGGCGATTGTATCCGAGGCCGTTACTGCCGGGACTACCATCCGTGCTTTCGTCAAGGGCGAGACGCTGGATGACGCCATCGCCCGGACCACGCGACAGGCCGTCAACATCGTCAGTCGATACGGCCCAGGTGCGAAAGAGCTTTACGCTTGGCTGGGGGCCGCCGGAATTGATTACTTTGAAGGCCGACAGAAGGCCTTGCAGGAGCGCTCTGCCGAACGGTTTGCGCTGTCCCTCAACCCTGATCTGGCGCGTCGGGGTGGCGCCGCGTCTTCGGCCCGCGCGGCCCTCACCATGTCGCCCAGTCGCGAGCCGGTGCGGATGCTGGTGGAGGCCGCCAAGACGGGCAACACCGAGCAGTATCAGCAGGCAATGCGCATGCTGCAGGTGGACTGGCAGAGCCGCAACAAGGAGAATGCCGAAGCGGGCCGCAAGCTCATCGAGTGGGACGACTACCTGCGGTCCGTGACGGAGACTTCGATCCCGTTCCGCACGTCCGCCCAACGTCGGCCCACGGAGGCGGAGACCGCCAACATGCTGGCGGCAATGACGCCGGATCAACGCCAGCGGGTCACCGAACAGGTGGCGGCGGTAGAAGCCATTCGCGGCACTCCCGTCACCATCTCCAGCCGCGAGGCTTCGTCCGGCGGTGGCGGCGGTGCCGCCCTCCCAACTTCCTCCCTTCGACTTCCCGGCATCGGTCGCGTGTCGGTCGGCGGAGGCGGGGGTGGTGGCGGCAGCCGACTGTCAAGGTCGCGTCGCCGTCGTCCCCGCCTCACGCTCGGCGGCCGGGGCCGCAACCTGTCGCGCCTCCGGGTGCGCCGGCTCCGCTCGCCGCGCAACCGGCTCCTGCGCCGCCGTCGCGCTTGACAGGCCGCCAATTTTGGCGGAGCCTCGGGGACATGAGCGACGGACCCGATCCCAACATGCTGCGCCGGCTGTTCGGCATGCTGCCTTCCTACGCGGCCGCGGTGCGCGACCGCCGGCTGGGCGGCAAGGGCAAACCCTTCAGCGTCACCCAGCCGCCCCACCGCATCTGCACGATCTGCGGCAAGGGCCACGAGCACAAGATCAAGGTGGAGGAGGTCGAGACCTTCTGCCTCAACTGTGCCGAGTGCCAGGGTCAGTTGGAACAGGGCTACACGGCCCTCCGTTCCACGGACCACCGTTACGCGTTTGTCAAGCACCCGGAACTGGAAGCGGGGAAGGTGGTCACCATCTCGATCGGGGTCATGAACAAGGTCAAGGAGAAGTTCGATGGACAAGTCAAGCCCGCCTGACGAGGCCCAGCAGCGCTACCTTGAGTGGCGCGACCTGCAGGACACTTTGCAATTCGGCGAGCAGCCGCTGCCCTACGGCTGGATCTGTCCCCGGTGCCGGGAGATCAAGGCTCCTTGGCTCCCTGCCTGTCCGTGCGACCGTAACGTGATCCGATGCTAGCCCACCTCGACAAGCTCCCACCCTTCCTGTGCGTGGCCCTCGCGCGCGTGGGCTACCGGCGCAAGACGCTGCGGGAAATCGCGGCCGATAGCGGCCTCAACTACCGCAAGGTGGAGCGCATCAGCCGCCGGCTCTCGTGGGCTTCGGTCAAGGTGGCCGACGCGCACGCGTTCGCCGCGGCCTGCGGCGTGGACCTCATCT
>JBKACM010000228.1:0-4043 GCA_046269335.1 Alphaproteobacteria bacterium
CCTCCATGGTGTTGGAGAGCCGCCACGCCAGCACCCGTCGGCTCGCCCAGTCCATGATGGCTACCAGGTAGAGAAAGCCCATGGCCATCGGGATATAGGTAATACCGGCGCACCAGACCTGGTTGACGCGGTTTATCTTCAAATCACGCAGCAGATATGGGAAGATCTCGTGTGTGGGATGCTTTTTGCTGGTATTTGGCTTCTGGTAGATCGCCAGGGTCCCCATCAGCCGCATCAGCCGTTGCACCCGTTTGCGATTGACGGCATGCCCCTGGCGTCTCAGCATGACGGCCATGCGTCGCGTGCCGAACGACGGCGTCTTCAGGTACTGCTCGTCGATGGCGCGCATCAGCGCCAGATCCTCCGGATCCGCTGGTGCCGGGCGGTAATAGACCGACGAGCGCGCCAGGTCGAGCAACTGGCACTGGCGCACGACGGACAGCGATGGGTGCGCCCGCTCGACCATGGCCACGCGCGCCGGCCGGCTCATGGCTTTGGCCTCCGCTGCAAAAAATCCCGCTCCACCGTCAGTTCGCCGATCTTGGCGTACAGTTCCGACAGCTTGGCGTCGTCGGCCTTGTCGGGCGTCCCCTGGCCGGCCCCGAACAGCGACGTCGCGCCGTCCATCACCGCCTTCTTCCACGCCTGGATCTGCCTGGAATGCACGCCGAACCGGCTCGACAGTTCGGCCACCGTCGCATCCCCCTTCAGCGCCGCAAGCGCTACCTTCGCCTTGAACTCTGCGTTGTGCTTCTTCCGTGTCTGGGCCATGTTCTGCTCCTTGGGTTCTGCCACTTATAGGAGCGGGACTCTCGCTTGGCCACATGTCCAGAAAACGGGGTCCACCTCAGTCGACAAGCAGGCGGCAACCCTCCTGATGCCGGTCTCCGCCCGCCGCCAGCTCAACGACCTGCCGGATGACCTTTGGACTCGAATCAGCATCGAGTTCTACAAGGACGCTTCCGACGCCGTGTTCAAGGCGCTGGTGGATTGACTGATCGGCAGGGGAACGGGAACCGAACCCTCGGTATCCGTACCGACTGATTCAGGGATCGACTCCTCCGGTCGACCAGAATTTTCTCGAAACGTCAAAATGGGCCGCTTCGGCTATGTCTTTGATATTGGCCGAGAAAAGTCAGTACGGAAGATCCGTACCGACTTCGAGTCAGTTCGGTTCTTACAGAGAATATGGGCCACGGAGAGAAAAAGCGGGCCGGGTAGGGCGGGAGTCGGTACGGATATTTCAGCAAAAAAGGCGCAGAACTGCGCCATTTTTTGGGCTTGATTGCGATGGAGAGAGAGTCTTTGAAATGAGTACTGGCGGAGGGGGTGGGATTCGAACCCACGATACGCTTTTGGCATATACACACTTTCCAGGCGTGCGCCTTCGACCACTCGGCCACCCCTCCAGCTCCAGGCAGGCTACCCATTTTCCTCACGCGATGCAATTTCTAACAGCACGACACGTAGCCAGAGCCTATACCCATTGCCACCCCTCCGGACGACCTGGATATTTTGATGGATGGTAAGTTTTTTCTGCCCCTGACCCTTGACAGGGGAGAGAGAGGAAAATAAATGCCTGGCACTCGAACCGTCGGAGTGCTAACAACGTGGTCTGCGACCGGGAAAGATAGGCGCTTGGAGACACCGGTTCGGCCGTCTTTCAATATTCGGAGGTAATCAGGATGAAGTTCCGTCCACTACATGATCGGGTTGTCGTGAAACGTGTCGAACAGGAGCAGAAGACTCCGGGGGGTATCATCATCCCGGACACCGCCAAGGAAAAACCCCAGGAGGGTGAGATCATCGCGGTCGGCCCCGGGGCTCGCGGAGAAGATGGCAAGATCGTGCCGTTGGACGTGAAGGTCGGTGACCGCATTCTGTTCGGCAAATGGTCGGGGACCGAGGTCAAGATCGGTGGCGACGAGCTGCTGATCATGAAGGAATCCGACATCATGGGCGTGATCCAGGGCTGATCGTGATCCAGGGCTGATATTGAAGAAGGTGGAATCTCATGGCTGCTAAAGAAGTCAAATTCGGAACCGACGCCCGCGCCCGTATGCTGCGCGGCGTGGACATTCTGGCCGACGCGGTAAAGGTCACCTTGGGGCCGAAGGGCCGCAACGTGGTCCTGGACAAGTCCTTCGGTGCCCCCCGCATCACCAAGGACGGCGTCACGGTCGCCAAGGAAATCGAGCTTGCTGACAAGTTCGAGAACATGGGCGCCCAGATGGTGCGCGAGGTGGCCTCCAAGACCAACGACATCGCCGGCGACGGTACGACCACCGCCACCGTGCTTGCCCAGGCGATCGTGCGTGAGGGGTCCAAGGCCGTGGCCGCCGGCATGAACCCCATGGACCTGAAGCGTGGCGTCGACATGGCCGTTGAGGCCGTGGTTGCCGATGTCAAGAAGCGTTCCCGCGCCGTTTCCACCAATGAGGAAATCGCCCAGGTCGGCACCATCTCCGCCAACGGGGAAGCTGAAATCGGCAAGATCATCGCCACCGCCATGGCCAAGGTCGGCAACGAGGGCGTGATCACGGTCGAGGAGGCCAAGGGCCTGGAGACCGAGCTGGACGTGGTCGAGGGCATGCAGTTCGACCGGGGCTATTCCTCTCCGTACTTCGTGACCAACGCCGAGAAGATGGTCTGCGACATGGAGAGCCCCTTCGTCCTCCTGTTCGAGAAGAAGCTTTCCGGCCTTCAGCCGCTGCTTCCGGTCCTGGAAGCCGTGGTGCAATCCTCCCGTCCGTTGCTGATCATCGCCGAGGACGTCGAGGGTGAAGCCCTGGCCACCCTGGTGGTGAACAAGCTGCGCGGCGGTCTGAAGGTCGCGGCGGTGAAGGCTCCGGGCTTCGGCGATCGTCGCAAGGCCATGCTGGAGGATATCGCTATCCTGACCGGCGGCCAGGTCATTTCCGAAGACCTGGGCATCAAGCTGGAGAACGTGAGCCTGGACATGCTGGGCACGGCCAAGAAGGTCAGCATCACCAAGGACGACACCACCATCGTCGATGGGGCCGGAGCCAAGGATGCCATTCTCGCCCGCTGCAACCAGATCCGTCAGCAGATCGAGAACACCACCTCCGACTACGACAAGGAAAAGCTCCAGGAGCGGTTGGCCAAGCTGGCCGGCGGCGTGGCCGTGATCAAGGTTGGCGGTGCCACCGAGGTCGAGGTGAAGGAGAAGAAGGACCGGGTGGACGACGCCCTGCACGCGACCCGCGCCGCCGTCGAGGAGGGTGTGGTTGCCGGTGGCGGCGTGGCGCTTTTGTATGCCGTCCGCTCCCTGGATAACCTCTCTCACGTCAACAATGACCAGAAGGTGGGGATCGAGATCGTCCGCCGCGCCCTCCAGGCTCCGGTGCGTCAGATCGTCGAGAATGCCGGTCATGACGGGGCCGTGGTTGCCGGCAAGCTTCTGGAAAGCTCGGACACCAACTACGGCTTCGACGCCCAGACCGGCAATTACTGCGACATGGTGAAGGCCGGCATCATCGACCCGACCAAGGTCGTGCGCACGGCGTTGCAGGATGCCGCCTCCATCGCCGGCCTCCTGATCACCACCGAGTGCATGGTGGCCGAGAAGCCCGAGAAGCAGAGCCCGCCGATGGGCGGCGGGGGTGGCGGCATGGGCGGCATGGGTGGCATGGGCGACATGGGCTTCTGAGGTCTGGATCCCGCGTCGCCGGAAACCCATCCGGCGACTACCCAGGCACCCCACAAGACGGCATCGTGAGGGGCCGAAAGGCCCCTCAGACTCCCCGTGACCCGGGGAGCGCGAGGGCCTCATACCGCCGTGCAGATATTTTGACCCGTGGGTCAAAATATGCACAGACGGTACGCTCAAGCGCCGCGCGGGCTTTACCAGTGAGTCGATGAGTCATCTCATCGGCTCACTGGTATCAGGCCCTCGCATCTTCGGTCCTTGGGTTGTTTTCCTTTCTTGGGGGCATCTGGGCAGTTATCGGCATAGGGGGCGGACGTGATGTCCGCTCCCCTGCCACACCACCCGGCATGCGGGTCCGCACCGGGCGGTTCGA
>JBKACM010000229.1:0-3994 GCA_046269335.1 Alphaproteobacteria bacterium
GGGTGGACTGGGTCAAGTCCCTGCGGGGCAACAACATCCCGCCACGCTCGGATCTGGTCGATCCGAAGAAGGAAAAGCAGGTCATGGACCTTGACATCATCCGCGAAGTCAAGGGCTCGATGCCGGACGTGGTTTATCCGCACAAACAACATACCGAGTGGCTTGATTGTGCCCAGTGTCACCCGAAGATCTTCGTACCCAAGAAGGGAGCCAACGCCATCAGCATGGCGGCGATTCTCATGGGTCAGTATTGCGGAGTCTGCCATGGCAAGGTGGCCTTCCCGGTTTCCGACTGCACGAAGTGCCATTCGAAGCCCAAGGGTTCGCCGGTCGGTGGAAATCCGAAACCAAATGAAAAATAGAGGTGGGGAACAATGACAAGAAGGTTCGTGGCGGTTCTTGCGGCGGTCATGGTGGCTGGAGCGGGGGCTCTGCTTCCATCCGCCGGGGCTCGTGCCGAGGAGACCGCCGCTCCGGTTGCGCCGCGGGTGCCGGTAACGGCCGGCAACGTGGAGCAGAAATCCAAGTTCGTGGGCAATCTGATCAACAACTCGGCGTCGGCCCGGGCCATCGAGGCCAGCGATGACGCCGAGGCGAAGGAAGCCCTGAAAACGGCTCGTGGCTTGTCCGAAGAGGCGAACAGGCTGTTCGCCAACGGGGACTTGGTCGGGGCCGATGAAAAGCTGAAACAGGCCACCGAGCTGATGATCGCCCAGACCCGAAAGGTTTCCCTGGGCTCCGCCAAGGATGCCCAGGCGAAGCGTCTCTACGAGAGCCGTCTGAGTACGGTGAAGGCTCTGGCCGAAGCCTATCAGCGGGTATCGAAGGAAAAGGGGACTTCCAACCGCGACGACCGGCATGCGGCGATGGCCGACCAGATTGCCGAGGCGGAGGCCATGGCCGCCAAGGGCAACTACGAGGCCGCCGTGGTGCAGCTCGACAAGGCCTATACCACCAGTTCCACCGATGTGGCCGCTCTGCGGGATGGCGACAAGTTGCGGAAGGATCTGAATTTCGCGTCACCGGAGGAAGAGTATACCTACGAAATCGACCGCAACGACAGTCATCAGTTCCTGATAAAGCTGACGCTGTCGGAAAAACCGCCGCATGAGATGTATGCGGATCAGATTGCCACCCTGAGAAGCGAGTCGGAAGAACTCCGCAAGGTTGCCGAAGCCAAGGGCAAGGCGAGGGAATATCAGGAAGCGATCAAGGTTCTGGGCGAGTCCACGCAACGTCTGATCAAGGCCTTGCGTATGGCAGGGGCCTACATACCGGGCTAGGTGGAGAATGCGGGGAAACCGGAGGGCGGCAATATTATTGGCGGCGGCGGTCACGTTCCTTGTCGGTGCGGATCGTTCCTGGGCCGCGGAGGAAAAGGGGCCGCCGCATCCTCCGCTCGGGCAGGAGGGGATCTATGATCCCACCAGTCCGGGTCTGGAATTTCTTCAACAACCAGACTCCGTTCTGCGGGATTTCCCGCCCGACCGTGCCGGCAATTTCGTCAATTGGGTCGAGACCCTTCGCGGCGGTTATATCGATCCACGCAGAGGATTGAAGCCCAATGCGACGATGAACACCATCAACATGGATGTGATGCTGTCCCGTACCGGGTCGATGCCACAGGTGAAGTACCCCCACAAACAGCACACCGAGTGGCTGGCCTGTACCAACTGCCATCCCAGCATCTTTCTGCCTCAGAAGGACGGCAACCCGATCACCATGTACTCGATTCTGAAGGGCGAATTCTGCGGTGTCTGTCACGGCAAGGTCGCCTTTCCCATCTATGACTGTTTTCGTTGTCACAACACGCCACAGGATTCCCGGATACTGTTCAAATGAAATTCCGAGTCCTCATCGCCCTCGTAACGATCGTCACCGGATGTACGATCACCGGGGAGTCGGTGCGGGAAGAGGGACCAGACGTTCTGTACACCGTGGGGGCACGGGCCGCAGTCGGCAAAAGGTTGATACCATTCACTACCCTGGATGGTTATCTGGGGGCCAGCGGCGGCGGTAGCGGTTCGACCGTGCGGCTCCTGACCGGGGTCAAGGCGACCAAGCCGATCGCCCAGCAGCCGGTCGCCATCGGGGCCGGAGAAGGTGGCGTCTATATCGTGGACGGTCTGACCAACGTGGTAAGCCGTTTCCGTTGGCGCGATCCCGAAGAGAAGCAGACGAACGCGGTCGCGGAAAACAAAGGTCTTTCCCGGGCGGAGAATGTCCGGCTCGGGCGGCTCTCCGGTCTGGAGGATCCCACCGACCTGTTCGTTGCCATCAACGGCGACGTATTCATTGCCGATGGCAAGGGCAAGAAGCTTTCCCGATTCGATGCCGACGGAGTACATCAGCAGGACTATTCCGACGAAAACAATCTCAACAGCCCCGTGGCCGCCACTTCCGACTCCCGTGGCATGAGGATCCTGGTCGCCGACAGCTTTTTCGACCGCATCATCGTGTTCTCGGCCAAGGGCATGCCTCTGTACGGCATCGGCGAACGTGGCGAGGGTCCGGGGAAGTTCCGCAACATCCGCGCCATGACCCAGGGACGCGACGGGCTTTTATACATCGTCAGCGGCATGAAGCCGGACATTCAGCTGTATGGCCTGGACGGCACCTATGTGGGCAGCTTCGGCAGGGGGGTGGTCGGGGATCCTGGAGGACTCGCGGTCGATGAAGAAAACCGTCTGTTCGTCAGTGATCGTTTCCAGCATCGCCTTTATGTCTTCGTGAACCGAAAGCTGGTGGAAACCTACGGCAAATACGGGAAAAACCCGGGCGAGTTCAGTCAACCGGGCCGCATCGCCTATCATCGGGGGTATCTGTATGTCGCCGACCGGCAGAACTCGCGGATCCAGGTTTTCCGGGTCATTCCGGAGAAGTTGATCGAGGAGATGAAGAACAAAGACAAGGATTCGGCCAAATGAGGATCTGGGTCGCCCTTGCCTGTCTCGTCGTCCTGTCGGCCTGCTCGGTGAAGGAAAGGGCGGTGCCGGTTCTGGAGCCCGTCCAGGGGGCCCAGGTATGGCCGCCGCCACCGGAAATACCGCGTTATGCCTATGCCGGTACGCTGACCGGGGAGGCCGATTTCATCTCGAAGAAGGAAGAGCAGAAATCGTTTGGAAAGAAGACTCTGGAGTTCATCATCGGCTTTATTTTCGGAGAACCGGACTACCTGAAACTAGTACGCCCGGTCACCGGGCTGGTGGATGCGAGGGGCCGCGTGCTGGTCACCGACATGGGACGGCCGGGGGTGGTGGTTTTCGATTTCCTGAAGAAGGATACCGATCTCTGGCAGGAGGCCAGCGAGGAACAGGACTTCGTTGCTCCGGTGGGTATAACCGAAGACGGCTTCGGCGGCTATTTCGTCACCGACAGCCAACTGGGTGAGATATTTCACCTGGATGCCGAAGGACGGCCACTCAAAAGTTTCGGCAAGCGCGTGGTAGGGCGTCCGACCGGGATCGTTCGGGACCCGGCCACCGGGGACATCTTTGTCACCGATACCCAATATCACCGGGTCGTGGTGTTCTCCGCCGGCGGGGAAGTCATCGACATCCTGGGCTCCCGGGGCACCGAGCCTGGGCGGTTCAACTTTCCAACCCATCTTGCGGTATCGGAAGGTCATCTCTACGTGGCCGACAGCCTGAATTTCCGTGTTCAGGTGCTCAGTCTCGACGGCGAGGGCAAGCTGGTGTTCGGGGAGCTGGGGGCCAATATCGGCGACATGATGCGGCCCAAGGGCGTTGCCGTTGGCGGTGAAGGCCGGATCTATGTCATCGAGTCCTATTACGATCACATTCTGATTTTTGACAATAAAGGCCGTTTCCTGATGCCCATCGATGGGGCAAAGCTTGCCTCCGGCTCGCTCTATCTTCCGTCCGGGGTTTGGCTTGACAAGGAACGCCGCGTCTACGTTGCCGACATGTTCAATGGACGCATCTGCATCTTCAAGGAACTGACCAGGGGCGATCAATGATGACGAACCGAAGTC
>JBKACM010000230.1:0-3983 GCA_046269335.1 Alphaproteobacteria bacterium
GGGATACTTCCGCCGCAGTATGGTCTGTGCGTGTTGCAGGGCGAATTTTTCTCCCGACTTGCCGACATCGCCACCACTGCCGATGCCCATGCCCATCAGAGACAGCCTGTGCAGGACCTGGAAGAAATTCTGTACCTGGATCTCTCCCTGGTGTTGTTTCGTGAACTCGCTCAACATGTTCGCCAGTTCCTCTAGTGTCATTACCTGCCCCCGTCTCCGTTTCCGGCAGCGATGGCATCTCGTCGGCACCGACGGCGGCAACATCCTGCCCCGAAACACTAATCGCAGCCTTTACCCCAGGCAAGGCGTCTTCCGCGACTCCTCTGGAGAGCGGTTGCATCGTAAGCGCCAAAGGCCTAGTCTTTCCGCCATGAAAACCGGTTCCAGGAAACACTCGGTCCTCTCCGGCGGCCCGCAGCGGGTCGGGCGGCAGTGCGACCATCCGCAGTGTCTGCGGGCCGGGGAATACCGGGCACCCAGGTCGCGGTCGTTGACGGAATACTACTGGTTCTGCCTGGAGCACGTCCGTGACTACAATCAGGCCTGGAACTACTACGCCGGGATGAGTGAGTCGGAAATCGAGGCCCGGATTCGCCTGGATACGGTATGGGAACGCCCCACATGGCCGATGGGGTCGGGACCGGCGGCGATGGGGCAGTGGCGCGCCGGCGTAGGGGATCGGTTCGGTTTTTTCGGGGAGGACGGGTGCAGGGCCGAGAGTCGCTGGCAACGGACGGAGACGCCGGAGGAGAAGGCGATGCGCGCTCTGGATCTTGAGCGCCCTTTGAGTCTGGAGGCGCTGAAGCGCCGGTACAAGGAGCTGGTCAAACTCTTCCATCCCGATATCCACCATGGCGACAAAGGAGCCGAGGAGACATTGAAAGTGGTCATCGAAGCCTACAAAATACTGATGCGAAGCCTGCATGCCTAGGGCCCGGCGGTGGCCGCGCCCTTCAAACCCAACAAGGTTGCCGATACATGTCTTCAGTCTCTTCCGCGAGCGAGCGGTCTGGTTCGTTGACGCCATCCTGGACTTTGCCGGATCTTCCGGACACTACCCTGTCGGTACGGCAAGTGTTTGGTCTGGACAGCGATTTGCAAGTGCCGGCCTACAGCGTCGCCACCGAGCACGTACCGGCGATGGACGAGGCCTATCGTTTTGACCGGGATACCACCCTCGCCATTCTGGCCGGATTCTCCCACAATCGACGGGTGATGGTGCAGGGGTATCACGGCACCGGCAAGTCCACGCACATCGAACAGGTGGCGGCGCGGCTGAACTGGCCCTGCATCCGCATCAATCTGGACAGCCACGTCAGCCGCATCGATCTTATCGGCAAGGATGCCATCGTGCTGAAGGACGGCAAGCAGGTGACGGAATTCCGCGAGGGTATCCTCCCCTGGGCGTTGCAACGGCCGATGGCTCTGGTGTTCGACGAGTACGACGCCGGTCGCCCGGATGTGATGTTCGTGATCCAGCGGGTGCTGGAGGTGGAGGGAAAGCTGACCCTGCTGGATCAGAACCGGGTGATCCGGCCGCACCCCTCGTTCCGTCTGTTCTCCACTACCAACACGGTGGGGCTCGGCGACACGACCGGGCTTTATCACGGGACCCAGCAGATCAACCAGGGGCAGATGGACCGCTGGAACATCGTCACCACTCTCAATTATCTGAGTCACGAGGAAGAGGTGAGGATCGTCCTGGCCAAGGTGCCGGGTTATGAGGCCTCGCCCAAACGCGAACAGATTGCGGCGATGGTGAACGTGGCGGACATGACCCGCTCCGGCTTTATCAACGGTGATATCTCGACGCTGATGTCGCCGCGCACCGTCATCACCTGGGCCGAGAACGCGGCGATTTTCAATGACGTCGCTTTTGCGTTCAGACTTACCTTTCTGAACAAGTGCGATGAAACCGAGCGTCCTATCGTTGGCGAGTACTACCAGCGTTGCCTTGGCCACGAGTTGGCGAACGTGATGCCCAAGGTCACCCTGGTATAGGTTCCGTTCATGGATCGGGGTGTGAAGGGACGGCTGGTGCCGGCGGAGGCAACCGACGCGGTCGAGGTCCTGAAAAAGGCGACGACGGCTGCGGTGCGTGCCATCGTCGGGCGTGAGGACGTGGTCGTGACCTATGCCGCCGGGGCTCCGGCAACGTTCGGGCTCCAGGCCCGTCTGCCGCCGTTGCCCGGTATCCTGGATCAGCCCGATATTGTCCGGTTGCGCGGAAATGCCGACTCCATGGCACTCCGGCTGCGCTACCACGACGAAGCGCTTCATAGTCGTCACCGTCCCTCGACCCAGGAAGGGCAGGCGATCTATGACGCGGTGGAGCAGGCGCGGGTTCAGGCCCTGGGAGCGCTGCGGATGGAAGGGGTTGCCATCAATCTGGCGGCAATTCTGGATCAGCGCTGTTTCCAGGAAGGCTATCACCTCGCCAACTCCCGTGGGCAGATACCGCTGGAACAGGCGTTGGCGGTGATCGCCCACGAGCGTTTCACCGGGCAAACCCTTCCCCGCATCGCCCATCACACGGGCGACATGTGGCGTCCGATGGTGGAAAGCCAGGCCGGCAGGCAGCTCGATATCCTGCGGGATCAATTATCGGACCAGAGGTCCTTTGCCCGTACCCTGCGGGAGTTGTTGGCGGCTCTGCAAATCGAAGATGTGGGGCAGGACCCCGATGAGCCACCGGAGGCCCCGAATGAGGCTCCGCGTCCCGAACAGACGGAGCCCGGCGACGACGAGGACCAGGAAAAGGATCCCGGAGAACAACAGAGCGCCAGTGCCGGCGAGGCGGCTTCCGGAGCGCTGGCCGAGGACCCGGACGGGGTGAGGGGTGAGTCCCAGGAGGATCCGTCGTCCGGGATCCCTCCTGGCCAGGGATCGGAGCAGGCCGGCAGCCCTGTCCGGCAGAACCACCGCGGAACCCCCGAAAGCGACCGACGGGACACGCCACGATATCGCCCCTACGACACTCGTTTCGATCGCATCGAGGATGCCTCCAGTCTGTGCGAACCCGATGAACTGACAAGGTTGCGGGCGCAGCTGGACCAGCAGTTGGGCCGGCTTCAGGGGATGGTCACCAAACTGGCCAACCGGCTTCAGCGCCGACTTCAGGCTCGCCAGTCCCGGGCCTGGGAGTTCAACCTGGAGGAGGGATTGCTGGATTCCGGTCGTCTGGCCCGGGTCGTCGTCAACCCCGTCCATTCGCTGTCCTTCAAGCGGGAAATGGATGCCGAGTTCCGCGATACGGTCGTATCGCTCCTGATTGACAATTCCGGTTCCATGCGTGGTCGTCCCATCACGGTTGCTGCCATGAGCGCCGACATTCTCGCCCGTACCCTGGAACGCTGTGGCGTCAAGGTCGAGGTGCTGGGCTTTACCACCAGTGCCTGGAAGGGGGGGAAACTGCGGGAGTTGTGGGTTCAGGATGGCAAGCCCCCCAATCCGGGCCGGCTCAACGATCTGCGCCATATCGTCTACAAGGCGGCTGATTCCCCTTGGCGGCGGTCCCGAAGGAATCTAGGCCTGATGCTGCGGGAAGGCATTCTCAAGGAAAATATCGACGGCGAGGCCCTGCTGTGGGCGCATGAGCGACTGAGAACCCGGCCGGAGCAGCGACGCATTCTGATGGTGATTTCCGATGGGGCTCCGGTGGATGATTCGACCCTGTCGGCTAATCCTGGGAATTACCTAGAAAAGCACCTGCGCGAGGTCATTGCGTGGATCGAGAACAGCTCTCCGGTGGAATTGATCGCCATCGGTATCGGTCACGACGTGACCCGGTACTATCGGCGGGCCGTGACCATCATGGACGCGGAGGAACTGGGTGGAGCCATGCTGCGACAGCTTTCCTCGCTGTTCGAGGAAGAGGCCCGGTGGAATCCCCGGAGGCGTTAGGTATCTTATACCAATCCGCGTTGATCGTGACCGATCAACGCCCTCAATCGCCGGCGGGGCCGTCCGGCCCCTTGGCTTGC
>JBKACM010000022.1:0-18379 GCA_046269335.1 Alphaproteobacteria bacterium
GGTACAGGGTGGGGCCCTGACGGCGCGGCCGGGGGTGAGGCGGCTGATTGCCGAGGCAAGGGCTGCCGGGCTCAGGCTGGGGCTCGCGACCTCCTCCCAGCGGCTCAGTGTCGAGAACATGGTGCCCGTCGTGCTGGGACCGGGAGCCCTGTCCTGGTTCGATGCCATCGGCTGCGGCGACGACGTGGCCCGCAAGAAGCCCCAACCGGACGTGTACCTTCACGTGCTTGACAGGCTTGGTCTGACGGCGGACGAGTGCGTTGCCATCGAGGATACGGAACTTGGTCTGGCCGCGGCGGTGGCGGCTGGCATCCCGACGGTGGTGACGGTTGCAAGCTATAGCGGTGGCGATGATTTTACCGGTGCGACGGTGGTTCTGAGCTGCCTGGGCGATCCGGGAGAGCCGATGGTGGTGCTGGCCGGCGGGGGGCGGGATTCGGAATGTCCGTCTGGGGCGGTGGCGGATGTGGCGCGGCTGCGCGAGTGGCAACGGGTTGGACTTCGGCGGGAGACGTGATTCCCCATATCCGGTGTCCGAAGACGGCTGTCTCACCAGGGGTCGTGTGTCCGTGTTCCCATGGGGGGTTGATTCCCGGTGGCGGTTTCCGGTACAAGCACACGACTGTGATGGGGGCTGGTGTTTCCGGGGCTTTCCGCGGCCCCCCCGGCGTGCTAGTCTCCCGATAGTGTCTGCACCGTCAGCCGGGTGTTTCTGCCGCGTGTTGCGGAGATCCGGGGCGGAGAGGGGCCCTGATACGCCCCGAACTGGTCATCAACGAATGAGGACAACAACATGAGCGCGAAATCATTGATGTTCCCTATCCTCATGATCACGGCGATGCTTTGCGGCGTTCCGCGTGAAGTTCTCGCGGGTGGCGCGCCCGTGCTGATGATCATGCAGGTCAGTGGCAAGGTGGAGGTCAGCAAGGACGGCAGCAACTGGGCCGAGGTTACCCGCAACAAGTTCCTGTTCGCCGGTGATTCCGTCCGTACCGGGGCCGATGGTGGCGGCAAGCTGGTCAATCAGGCGAGCAACATGTCCCAGGCCCTGTCCCCGAACACGGTAGTCAAGGTTGGTGATGCGGAGGCGAGTGTCGTCTCCGGGTCGCTTTCGGCTCCGGAGGCCGTCAGTGGCGATCTGGTGGCCGGTCTTGGCAACCGTTTTGCCGAGGCGCAACGTTATACCACCGTGCGGCGCTCCGTGGACAAGGATGGTCAGAAAGTGACCGTGGCCGCGGCCAGCCAGGTTACCCTTTCGGACAGCTATCCCGAGATGGCGTGGCAGGGGCTGGGCAAGGACTATTCCTACATGATCACCGTGGACGGCAAGGGGCAGCCCGTGGCCGCCAGCGGCGAGGAGATCGTGCGGCATCGTCTCTCCGGTCTTACTCCGGGTCGGCACAAGTTCCGCCTGGCGGTGCTCAAGGATGGCAAGTCCGTTGCCGAGACTGAGAAAGATGGCGAGATTCTGTGGCTTTCAGCCGACGAGGACAAGGCGGTGAAGGCTTCCGAGCAGAAGATCCGCGCCGTGCTTGCGGATGACGACTTCTCTCTCGGGAACTTCTTCGACTCCAAGGGGATGTCCGTGGTCGCCATGGATCATTTCCGCAAGTACTTCACGGCCCACAAGGAAGACAACGACATGCGGCCGATGTTGATCAAGACTTACCATGACCTGAAGATGAAGGGTCTGAAGTCGGCTGAGGCGCAGCTCTACAACGAGATGGTCAGCAAGAATTGAGTGTTGTTGCCGCGGGATGGCTGCGTGAGATGATGAAGAGCCTTGGGAAGCGGTACGATCTGCTTCTTGCCTTGTTGTTGTTTCTCGCGGTTATCCCGGCGCAGCGCACCGAGTTGTTCGCCTTTCTTGAGGAGCAGACGCTGTCCTTCCGGCATCTGCTCCGGTGGTCGTTCGGAGACCCGGCCGCGGACGCCCTGTCCAAGGACATCGTCCTGGTCAATACCGACGAGAAGTTTTTTTCCAAGTACCGCAGCTTTCCTCTCCGGCGGACCGACATCGGACGCATCGCCCACAATCTGAAGGAACTTGGCGCGAGGGTGATCGCCATCGATACCCTCATGGATTTCCCCAGTTCCTATGGCGAGGACCCGGAACTGGCCCGCCTGCTGAAGGATGCCGGCAACACGCTGCTGGTGGCGCAGGCCGTGTCCAGGAACGGGGTTTTTTCCAGCATCAACTACCCGACGCAGGAGTTGGATCAGGCTTCCTTGAGTGCCTACACCAACATCACCTCCAACAGTGCCTTGGCAACCACCCTGTCCCGCCTGAAAATCCATCCGGAACTGGTGGGCCTGCGGAGCGGTTGGCCCTACGCCGTCCGGGTGGCGGCCATGTATCTCGGCGTCGAGCCGAAGCTCGAAGGCCGGACTCTGGTTCTGGGGGAGTTGCGGATTCCCTTGGATCGGCGCAACGGCATTCAGATCGATTTTCCGCCCCTTCCCAAGGGGACCCGCTTTCTGAGCGAGTCGGCAGGCATCAGTGCGCTTGAGTTTCTCGACATCTCCAAGCTGGACGAGAACGACAGGATGGAGTTGTCGTTCTGGGTCAAGGACAAGATCGTGCTGTTCGGGGACACGTCCGAGGTGTCTCATGACTGGTTCGACACTCCGGTCGGCATGGTCTATGGAATCGAGATCATCGCCGATGCCGTCAACACCATTCTGAGGGGCGCGCCGCTCCAGCCTGCCAGCGACACGGTGGAGGTCGCGGTCACCCTGGTGGTGCTGTCGCTTCTGCTCCTCATCTGCGGGCTCCTGTCCAGTCCAGCCTTCCGCGCGCCGCTGGTCCTGCTGCTGCTGGGCGGGCATGTCGCCGGCGTGACCCTGGTCTACATCCATCTCGGCATCGTGGTGTCGATGTCCTATGTCATCACCGCCATCGTGCTGAGCTACACCCTGATCGAGGTCCGCCAGTACATGGTGGTTCGAAATCAGAAGCAGCAGATTGCGAAGACGTTCGGCCAGTACATTCCCACCGAACTGGTGGAGGAAATGAACCGCAGTGGTCTGACGGTTTCGGTGGGCGGGGAGAGCCGCGAGATGACGGTCCTGTTCTCGGACGTGCGTGGTTTCACCACCATTTCCGAGGGGTTGGCACCGCAGGAGCTTACCCAGCTCATGAACGCCTTCCTGAGCCCCATGACCGACGTGATCCACCATCATCGGGGCACGATCGACAAGTACATGGGGGATGCCATCATGGCGTTCTGGGGGGCCCCCCTCCACGATCCTGAGCATGCCCGGCACGCGGTTCAGGCGGCCCTGGCCATGAACGCCAAGATCAATGACGTGAACAAGGACTTTGCCGCCCGGGGCTGGAAGCCCATCAAGATTGGCGTTGGGCTCAACACCGGGGTCATGAACGTCGGTAACATGGGCTCGGATTTCCGACTGGCCTATACGGTGCTGGGGGATGCCGTCAACCTGGGCTCCCGGGTCGAGGGCCTGACCAAGCAGTACGGCGTTCAGACCATCGTCACCGAGTACACGGCGGCGGCGGTCCCCGATCTGGTGGCGCGGGAGTTGGACCAGGTGCGGGTCAAGGGTAAGGACGTGCCGGTGACCATTCTCGAACCCATTGGCTTTACGGGGGACGTGGATGCCGAGGACGTCGCCGTTCTGGCCCGCTATCACGATGTGCTGAAGTTGTATCGGGAGCAGAAGTGGGATGAGGCCGAGGCCGAGTTCAAGGCTTTGGTAAAGCTTGAACCTGGCCGCATGGTCTACAAGCTCTATCTGGAGCGGATCGAGCACTTCAGGAGTCATCCCCCTGGTGAAAACTGGGATGGAGTGTTTACGTTCACGACGAAGTGATTCCGGCGAGCCGGTGGGGCGGCCCGTCGGTATGCAGGAAAGTCCCGCGCGGCGCTTGTCCGATTGTACCGCCGCGTCCGGGTGGGACCTGTCCCTGCCCCTGGAGGTGGGGTTTTCCGTTCGCGGCATAGTTCGCGACGGTCTACGTTAGGACGGACATCCATGACAGATTTTCGCAAGCTGACTCGTTCCCGCCTTGCCGCCATGGCCAGCCTGGGATTTCTGGCGGTTGCATCTCCGGCTCCTGCTCAGACCCCGGTCCAGGCTCCCGCCCAGTCTCAACCTCCCGCCCAGTCTCAACCTCCCGCCCAGGTGTCGACGGCTCCTGGCGGCGAAGAGGCCGCGGCGGGCAAGGCGGCTCTGGCGCGGAAGGACGTGGCTGCTGCGGCCGGGTTCTATCGCAAGGCGCACGAGATCGCTCCGGACAACAAGGACTACCTGCACAACGCCGCCGTTCTGACCGCTGCCGCCGGGCAGGTGGATCCGGCTTTCGCCCTGTTGACCGAGGCCACGAGGAGAGCCGTTGCCGATCATAATCGTGCCGATGCCGCCTTGTACGGGGAGGAGATCGTCAAGCTGCGTTCGGGCATGCCACCCTGGGTCGACCAGAAGATGGCGGCAGCTTCCGGAGTCGCCCCGCAAAAGCAGCGGGTGGTGGCCATGTGGTCCGGGTCGATGCAGCGCATCGGGCCGCTGGTGGAGGCCAGGAATTTTCCAGCGGCCTTGGAATCGGCTGAACAGACCCTGGGGATCGCCCGTGACAACCTGGGCGAGGGCCACGTTGCTACCCTTATCAGCACCAGCTATCTGGCCGGTATCCAGAGCCAGGCCGGGCAGCTCGACAAGGCCGAGGCCACCTACCGCCGGGCCATCGAACTGGCCAAGAACAGTCTGGGTCCGCTTCATCCGGAAACCCTGAAGGTGGA
This sequence comes from Alphaproteobacteria bacterium, assembly GCA_046269335.1. Taxonomy (GTDB): domain Bacteria; phylum Pseudomonadota; class Alphaproteobacteria; order Rhodospirillales; family Rhodospirillaceae; genus JADFXL01. The sequence continues at coordinate 4,761 of JBKACM010000022.1, forward strand.
AGGGTCGCTGGCTGCCATCCTGGACTCGCAACTGCGGTTCAACGACGCCGAGACCCTCTATCGGACTGCCGACGATGCCTATGGCCAGGGTATCGGTGCCAATCACGCCATCGCCCTGGCCAACCGGGTCGCGCTGGGGCGCAATCTTCAGAACCAGGGCCGGTTCGAGCCGGCGGACGCGGCGCTCTCGCCGACCTGCGACCAGTATCGGTCCCTGTTTGGTACCCTGCATGTGGATACCGCCAAATGCCTGACCCAACTGGCATCGGTGAAGGTTCAACGGGGCGATTTCAAGGCGGCCCTTGGTCTGTATGACGAGGCGCTGAAGGCGCAGCAGGCGATTCTTCCGGACAAGGATCCGACAACCCTGGCCACCCGGGTCAGCCTTGGTCGTGTGTACCTGAAGCAGGGGCGTTTCGCCGATGCCCGGGATCTGCTGAAAGTCGTGGTCGTGGAGGCCGGGACGCTCCCCAAGGTCGAGGCCGAGGCCAGGTCGGTGCTGGCCACGGCCTATGACAAGCTGGGTGACTACAAGACGGCGGAGGCGTTGCTGAATCAGGCACTGGCCGCGCAGACGACTCTGTACGGTCCGGCCCATCCGCTGAGGGTAAACACCCTGAACACCCTGGCTGCCGTCTATCGCAAGCAGGGTCAGTTGGCCGAGGCCGAGGCGGCATTCCGCAATACCCTGGAGCTTTTCAAGAAGACCCTCGGCGACAATCACCCCGCCACCGTGGTTGCCGCCAACAATCTGGGCGAGATTCTGGAGAAGCAGGGGCTCTATGACCAGGCCGAACCCTGGCTTCGTACCGCCTACGAGGGAAGCAAACTCGCGTTCGGCGAGTGGAATCCCGTCACCATGGATACCCTCAACAACCTGGCGCTTCTGATGGAAAGCCAGGGAAATTTCGACAAGGCCGAGCCCCTCTACAAGACCGTGATCAGCCATTTCGAAGAGCAACTGGGGTCCGACCATCCCGATACCATCGCCATCACCAACAATCTGGCTTACCTCTATCTGCTGCAACAGGACTACGCCAAGGCGGAGCCGCTGTTCCGGAAAGTGTTGGAAGCCTGGCGCAAGACCATCGGCGAGAGCAACCAGAACACCCTGAAGGGCATGAACAATCTGGCCCGCGTCTATCACCGGCAGCAGCGATACAAGGAGGCGGAGAAGCTGTTCGAGAAGGCCTTGGCCCTGCGCAAGAAGGCGCTGGGGGAGAAGCACCTCGACACATTGCGCTCCATGCATGACCTGGGGGCGCTGTATCAGTCGGAGAAAAAACTGAAGGAGGCGCAGAAGCTTCTGAGCAGCACGCTGGCCCTGGACGAGGAGGTCCTGGGGCAGAAGCATCCCTATACCTTTGAGACCCTCAACACCCTGGCCAGTGTTTACGAGGAACTGAAGGACCTGCCCGCGGCTCTGAAGCTGCGGGAGAAGGGGTTTCAGCGCCGTACCGAGTTCCTCAATCAGATGCTGTGGGTGACCGGTCAGAATGCCCGGGAGGGATACATTCGGCTGCATCAGCCCGAGCTGGACGGCTACCTTGCCTTGCTGGCGCATCAGGGCGACTCCGATTCCGGCCGGCGTCTGGTGGAGGTCGGGTTACAGCGCAAGGGGCTGCTGCTGAAGATTTCCTCGGAAGTCGTACAGACGACGCGGCTTTCGGACAATGCCAACACTTCGATGCTGGTCTCCGAATTGAACGCGGTGCGCAAGCAGCTTGCGGCCATGACCCTGTCCGGCCCAACGCCGGAGACCAGGGACAATTACCTTGCGACCATTGCAAAACTGGAGGACCGGGTCAGCGTGCTTGAGGGCATGATCGGCCGTGAGAGCGTCCGCTTCAAGGAATGCGTCGCCAGCACTTCCGTCGATCAATTGGTCGAGGCCCTGCCCGAAAAGGCGGCCCTGGTGGATTTCTACATCTATCGGGTTCAGGGCCAGAACAAGCTCCTGGCCGCAACCTTGCGCAAGGAAAACAACCGGCCGGTATTCGGGCTGGTTCGCTATGCCGACATGGCACCGATCGAACAGGCGGTCCTCGAATACCGCAAGGTCATCCAGAAGGAGGACGTCGAGGACGACGAACTGATGGGGGCCGGCAAGGGGATTTACGAGTTGTTGTGGCAGCCGTTGGAGGCCAGTTTTGGTGGGGCGAAGTCCGTCTACGTGGTTCCCGACGGGGTGCTCAACATCCTGCCGATGAATGCCATGGTCGTGCCGGCCACCAGGCACTATCTGATCGAGGACTTCGATCTGCATGTTCTCAGTGCCAGCCGCGACATACTTCCCACCCGGATTCCGCAGGCGAAAGGTGGGATCGTGATCGGAGCCGGTCCCGACTACAACACCGACCAGATTGTCGGCAAGGACAAGGAGGCTCTGGAGAAAGCCAAGGGGCGTCGTTCCGCGGACATCAATCAGGGATTGCGCGGCATGGGTTCCGGCCTGCGGGGCCTGCATTTCGACCCCCTGCCCGGGGCCGAAAAGGAAGGGATGCTGATCCAGAAGACGGCCAGCACCAAGGGCCGGGAGATGAAGGTCTACAACCGGCAGGATGCGCAGGAAAAGGTCCTGAAGGAGATGGCCGACCCGCCAGAGGTGCTGCATATCGCCACTCACGGCTTCTTCCTGCAACCGGATGACAGCCTGAAGAAGCGGCTGTTGAAGCTTCAGCGTGGTGCCAATGTTCACATTCCGCCGCCGGGCGACAACCCCATGCTGCGATCCGGGCTGGCATTCGCCGGCATCAACGCCAATGCCCAGTACCTGGGGGAAATCGACACCGAGAACGACGGCGTTCTGACCGCGCTGGAGGTGCTGGGGCTCAATCTGGAGGGGACCCGGCTTGCCGTATTGTCGGCCTGCGAGACCGGGCTTGGCGAGATTCACCAGGGTGAGGGCGTCTACGGCCTGCGCCGTGCCTTCCAGGAAGCCGGGGTCCAGTCGGTGATCGCCTCTCTGTGGGAGGTCAGTGACGCCGGTACCCAGGCTCTGATGACCGCGCTTTATTCCCGTCTGCTGGAGGGCATGACGCCGCACGAGGCGCTTCGCGCCACGCAGCTGGAGATGATGAAGTCCGGTCAGTGGGGCAGCCCGTACATCTGGTCGGCGTTCATGATGGTCGAGAGGTAGGTGCCGTGGAAGTCCACGCCGCCTCATCGGCCCGGAAAACGGGGTCCCTCAAGGCTGCCGTGGCCGCCGCCTATTGGATAGAAAGTTCCGGGGTGGGCGGGCTGCTCCACCGGATCGATCGGATCGTGATCGCTCTGGTGATGGTCAATGTCATTTCGATCATTCTGGAGACGGTTCCCAGCGTTCTCGCGCGTTATGGTTCCTGGCTGTACACCATAGATGCCCTTTCCATTTCGGCGATGACGGTGGACTACGTCGTTCGTCTCTGGATTTCAGATTGCGATCCCAGACTCCAGAAACACGGGCCCCTTGGGGCGCGGTTGCGTCACATGCTGACGCCCCTGGCGGTGATCGATCTGATTTCGACCCTGCCGTTCTACATCACCCTGCTGACCGGCGTCGACCTGCGCTTTTTTCTGGTGCTCCGTCTGTTGCGCGTGGTCCGGATTGCCCGGGCCTCGCCGGCCCTGGCCAGCCTGATGGCGGCATTTGCCAGCGAGCGACGTGCCCTGTCGGCGGCTGTCGTCGTCATCGTGGTGCTGACCATTCTGGGGGCTGGGATCCAGTTCGTGATCGAGCATGATGCCCAACCCGACAGGTACGCCACGCTACCCGATGCGATGTGGTGGGCGATCGTGACCATCACCACCGTGGGGTACGGGGATATGACCCCGCTGACTCCGGTGGGCAGGATTTTTTCCGGCATTCTTTCGTTGCTTGGGATCGCCATCTGCGCCGTTCCCGCCGGTGTCATGGCTTCGGCCTTTCTGACCGAGATGAAGAAGCGGGATTTCGTCGTCACCTGGAAACTGGTGGCGCACGTGCCTCTGTTCGCCTCGCTGGGAGCCGAACGGATCGCGGAAATCGCCGGGCTGTTGCAGCAGCAGGTTTCTCCGCCCGACACCACCGTTATCCAGGTGGGGGAGAAAGCGGATTGTATGTATTTCGTCCTGTCAGGACAACTGGAGGTCCTGTTCGCCACCGGCAAGGCGACGATCCGGGGTGGGGATTTTTTTGGAGAGATGGCGTTGCTGGGAGGAGGGGTGCGTACCGCGACGGTGGTCACCCGGACCGAATGCCGCCTTCTGTATCTGACGGCGCGTGATTTCGATGCTCTCCTTCGGCGTCAACCGGAGATCCATGAAACCATTGCCAGGATCGCCGAGCAACGGGCGGCCGCTCACGTGGTCGTCCAGGAGGATCGGTGAGCGGAAATTTCCTGGCGAGGCTCCGGTTGGCGGTTGCGTGCAACATCCAATATGCGTCTTGACAATCCCATACTTTCGTAGTGTGTTAACGGGATAGGTTGGCCCCGGACCGGTGTGTTTGGCGGCTGGGTGCGGCGTCCGTGTTTGCCGTGTACCATGCCCCGCCGCGCACTGGCAGTGGGCTCATAATACAATGAGATAGGGGGACTCATCCGTGAGTAGCAGCTCTGAACTGCACAAACTATCAGCGCAACGTTGGCGATTCGCTCTTCTTTTGAGCGTCTGCATGGTTGCGGACTACTTTGGCTTCATCCTGCTCGTGGCGTTCAACAAGCCGTTGCTTGGGACGCTGCTGATGCCTGGTCTTTCCCTTGGTATTCTCCTGGGGGCCAATGTGATCGTGCTGGCATGGGTGTTCACGCTCGTCTACGTGAAGTGGGCGAATGGATTCTATGACCGCCGGATCGCGGAACTGAGGAGATAGTACGATGGCGATGACCAACAATACGGCTATTCTCTTCTTTTTCGTCTTCATCGCGGTCACTCTGGGCGTCACCTACTGGGCCGCGCGGCGGACCAAGACGACGTCGGAGTATTTCGCGGCCGGTCGCTCCATCACCGGCTTCCAGAACGGCCTCGCTCTGGCCGGCGACTACATGAGTGCGGCGAGCTTTCTTGGTATTGCCGGACTGGTGGCACTGAACGGGTTTGACGGCCTGATCTACTCCACCGGCTGGCTGGTGGGCTGGCCGATCATTCTGTTCATGATCGCGGAGCCTCTGCGTAACCTGGGCAAGTACACCTTCGCCGACGTGGTGGCCTATCGGCTTCGGCAGAAGCCGGTGCGCATCGCGACCGCCATCGGGACCCTGGTGGTGGTTCTGACCTACCTGATCGGTCAGATGGTGGGTGCCGGAACGCTGATCAAACTGCTGTTCGGTCTGGACTATGTGACGGCCGTCTTCATCGTCGGCGGGGTGATGATGACCTATGTACTCTTCGGTGGCATGATCGCTACCACCTGGGTGCAGATCATCAAGGCCGGATTGTTGCTGGGCGGTGCGACCTTCATGGCGCTCATCGTGCTGTCGCAGTTCGGTTTCAGCCCGGCGGCCCTGTTCGCCAAGGCGGCCGAAATGAACGGGGCCAAGGTTCTGGAGCCTGGTACCAAGGTGGTCACCGGGGCCTGGGACGCCGTTTCGCTGGGATTGGCGCTGATGTTCGGCACCGCTGGCCTGCCGCATATTCTGATGCGCTTCTACACCGTTCCCGATGCCAAGCAGGCCCGGGTGTCGGTGGTGTGGGCGACCATCTGGATCGGCTTCTTCTATCTGGTCACCTTCATCCTTGGGTTCGGAGCCATGGTGATGGTGGGTGGCACCGCAATCACCGCTGCCGGTGGCGGCGGCAATATGGCGGCCCCGCTGCTGGCCAAGGCCGTGGGTGGAGACATCTTCTTCGGCTTCATCTGCGCGGTGGCTTTCGCGACCATCCTGGCTGTGGTTTCCGGTCTGACGCTTTCCGGCGCGGCGGCGTTGTCCCATGACCTCTGGGTTAGCGTGTTTCGCAAGGGCAAGGCTCCGGAGTCGGAACAGCTCCTGGTGGCCCGCCTTGCGGCAGTGCTGCTGGGGATCTGCGCCATCCTGCTCGGGATTCTCTTCCAGGGGCAGAACGTGGCCTACATGGTCGGGTTGACCTTCTCGATCGCGGCATCGGCCAACTTCCCGGCTCTGATGATGGCGATCTTCTGGCGGGGATTCACCACCCTCGGGGCGGTGAGCAGCATCCTGTTCGGCGCTTTCGGTACGCTTCTCCTGATCTATCTCGGTCCGACCATCCAGATCGATCTTCTGGGTCCGGGGCCGAAGGATCCGGCGGCTCTGGCGGCGTTCACCGAGGCGGTAAAGGCCAAGTGGTGGTTCTTCCCGCTCAAGAATCCGGCTCTGTTCACCATGACCGGGGCGTTCCTCGTCGGATACATCGTCTCCGTGCTGTTCCCGGAGCCGGAATCGGCTAAGGGCTTTGAGGAAGTCGAGCGTCGCGCTATCATGGGTGAGACCTGATAGCGACGCTCTTCCGTCTTTCCGTCTTTCTCTGATCCAACCCGCCCGGCCGCGCAGGCCGGGCGGTGCGGGGAGAAAGGGGGGAGGGGGGAGCGTCGGGGGTGGTTCAGCCCCGGCGTGGGAGTGCAGGCGCGGTGAAGACCGTTCTGATCGTGGATGACGAGCCCAGCATCGTCATATCCCTTGAATTCCTGATGAAGCAGGCGGGTTTCGCGGTGCGGATCGCCAGGGATGGCGAGGAGGCGCTGGCTGCCGTTGCCGAGGCTGTGCCGGACCTCATACTCCTGGACGTGACGATCCCCAGACGGGATGGTTACGATGTCTGCCAGACGATTCGCGGCAATCCGGCCTGGGTGGCCGTCCCGATCGTCATGCTGACGGCCAAGGGACGTGATATCGAGCGGGAAAAGGGGATGGCCCTGGGGGCTGACGTCTACCTGACCAAGCCGTTTTCGACACGCGAACTGACGGAGACGGTCAGGAGCCTGCTAGGTTAACTCTGCCGGGCCGTCGCACCTGGCGATTTTCCGCGATGTACCGGAGCGACTTGATTTCCCCCCCATCGGATTGGCGGGCGCGATGACCCTCCGCACTCTGTTTTCGCTCTGCTTTATCGGACTGATGGGGACCGGTGCCGGCATTTCCGTCGTCGGGCTGTGGCTTGCCCTGGACGAGATGCGAAGAGCCGACGGGGTCGTTGATCCCTGGACTCTGATCGCGGTTCACGGCGGCGGCAATGCCTTCCTGATCGCCGTGGCCGTCGCTGTCGTGTGGCGATTTCTGGACCAGAAGGTGGTGGCTCCCCTGACCGGTCTGACCCGTGGTCTTCAGACGGTTCTGTGCGCCAACCCGGAGCACGTGATTCCCAACTCCGGGGGAGGTCACCTGACCGAGATGTTCTCCCTGGCCAACCAGCTTGGCGGCCGCATCGCCCGGCACGGTCAGGAGATGGCTGCCGCAATGGCCGCCGCTACCGCCGATGTCGAAGCTCAGAAGAGCCGTCTGGAGGCCATTCTGATGGACCTTCAGGAAGGCGTGCTGGTGTGTACGCTGAACGACAGAATCCTGCTGTACAATCGCCTCGCCCTGCGTCTGCTCAACGTCGGCGGCGAGTTGGGACTGGGGCGGCCGCTGTTCACCCTGGTGACCCGCGAACCGGTCACCAATGCCTTCCGTCGCTTGCGGGTCCGTCTGGCGGAGGGGCGGCACATCGGTCATCCCATGGGCGTGACCACCCGTTTCGTCTGTGCCACCGCTGATGGCCAGACCATGCTGAATGCGCAGATGACCCTTATTCTGTCTCAGGATGAGACCCAGCCGACCGGGTATGTTCTTACCTTTGATGACATCACCCAGGACCTGGCGGCTCTGGCAAAGCGGGATCGTCTTCTGCGGGAGGCAACCGAGGGACTGCGTGGGCCGATCGCGAACCTGCGGGCTGCTGCCGAGGTGGCGGGAACCCTGTCGGAGAACGCCTCTGACGCCAGGCGAGCGTTCGACGACATCATTTTGAAGGAATCTATCCTCCTCAGTGACAGCATCAACCGTCTGTCAGAGGAATTTCGGGCCGTTGTTTCCGGCTATTGGCCGATGGTGGATGGATTTTCAGCTACCCTGTTCGAACTGGTCGCCATGAGACTGAAGGAAACTCAGGATATCGCCGTGACCGTGGTCGACCTGCCGCAGTGGCTGCATGGCGACATGCATCTGGTCATCCTGTTGTGCGAGCATCTGGTGACCCGGATTGCCAGCCACACCGGGCTTCACGCCTTTGATCTGGGGGCTGAGGCTGGAACCAGGCAGGTGTACGTCAATATCGTCTGGCGTGGCGACCCGGTTCCGTCGATGGTCCTCAATAGCTGGCTGGACCGCCTTTTGCCGGGAGCCCCGGGGGAACTCACCCTTCGCGACGTTCTGGATCACTTGCAAAGCGATGTGTGGAGCGAGCCGATCGGAGAAGGGTTGGCCCGCGCCCGAATCCCATTGTTGCCGGCCCGTGGAGTGCATACCTTCAGCGAACTTCCACCACGACCGGAATTCTACGATTTCAGTCTGTTGGGCCAGGAGGTCTGGGCGGGAGAAATTCTGGACCAGCCGCTGTCCTCCATCTCCTACGTGGTCTTTGACACGGAAACTACCGGGTTACAGCCGGGCGTGGGGGACGAGATCGTCTCCATCGCCGGGGTGCGCATCGTCCAGGGCCGTATTCTGACCGGCGAGACTTTCGACCGTCTGATCAATCCGGGCCGTTCCATTCCCCGTTCCTCGACGCGATTCCATGGAATTACCGACGACATGGTCCGGGATAAACCGCCGGTGACGCTGGTGCTGCCGCAGTTCCACGAATTCGTCGGCGACGCGGTGCTCGTGGCCCACAACGCGGCCTTTGATGTTGCGTTTTTGAAGCTGAGGGAGGCCGAATGCGGGATCGCATTCGACAATCCCGTTCTTGACACCCTGCTGCTGTCGGTCTTCCTGCACGATCACACCCCGGATCACACCCTGGATGCCATTGCCGGCCGCTTCGGGGTATCGTTGTCGGCTCGTCACACGGCACTGGGCGATTCGCTGCTGACGGCCGGGATTTTCATGCGCATGCTGCGCATGCTGGAGGCGCGGGGGGTGACGACGTTGCGCCATGCCATCGAGGCCGCGCGCACCGTCGTCGATGTACGTGCCATGCAGGCCCAGTTCACGCGGGAGTCCGGAGGGAGCGGAGCCAGCTCAGAGGGAGGGAGGATCGAATGAGCCGACCGGGAGGTTTGGGGGAACGCATGGTCGTCCTCTTTGTGCTGGGGGCGCTGCTGTTCAATCCTCCGCTGCTGTTCGCCTACAGCCGGGATGGGTTGCTGTTCGGAGTGCCCTCGCTGTACGCCATGCTGTTCCTGGGCTGGCTGCTGTTGATCGTGCTGCTGGCATCGACGATCGAAGGTGCCCGACCCATGCCGCAAGGTTCCGGTGGAGGGGGGATGGACGGCGTTCCGGAACCGAAGGCCGCTTTCTCCTCGGAACCGGTTTTCGGGCCGGAGGAGCCTTCGGAGCCGTCGAGATCGCGATCCGCCGATCCAGTTTGATATATTTCGCACGAGACTGTGATTCGTGCCCCGCGTAAATTGGGAACGGGTGATGCCAGTGAGCCGATGAGATGACTCATCGGCTCACTGGTACAAGCCCGCGCGGGCTTGATACCAACGGTACGAGTCAAGGCCTCGTACCGTTGGTATGAGACGTGCCTGGAGGGAAAGAATGGACCGCGGTTGGCTCGTTCTGCTGGTGGGGCTGGGCTATCTTGGGTTGCTTTTCGGGATCGCCTATTACGGGGATCGGCGTGCCGGCGTCGGGCGGGGCATCACGGCCAATCCTTATGTCTATGCCCTGTCCATAGGGGTGTATTGTACCTCCTGGACTTACTACGGCAGCGTCGGCCGGGCCGCGTCCAGCGGGATCGGGTTTCTGCCCATCTACCTGGGGCCTACCCTGATGTTCGTGCTGGGCTGGTTTCCTCTGCGCAAGATCCTGCACCTCAGCAAGACCTGGAACCTTACCTCCATCGCCGATTTCATCGCTTCGCGCTATGGCAAGAGCCACCTCATCGCCGGACTGGTGACGGTGATGGCCGTAGTCGGCATCACGCCCTATATCGCCTTGCAGCTAAAGGCAGTGGCGACCAGTTTCGAGGTGCTGACCGGACCACTGCCGGTGGTGGTATCGGGGACGGCGATCTGGAAGCCCGATACGGCCCTGTTCGTGGCGATCCTGATGGCCGCGTTCGCCATTCTGTTCGGAACCCGTCATATCAATGCTTCCGAGCATCATGAAGGCATGATGGCGGCGATTGCCTTCGAGTCCGTGGTCAAGTTTCTGGCCTTCGTGGCGGTCGGCCTGTTCGTCGCCCTGGGTCTGTTCGATGGCCTTTCCGATCTTTTTACCAGGGCGTCCGCCGACCCCAGGATCGCCGAACTGTTCACGCCCGACGCCGTGATCCGCAACGGCAACTGGGTGACCCTGATTCTGCTTTCCATGTCGGCTATCATCTGTCTGCCGCGTCAATTCCAGGTAGTGGTGGTGGAGAACGTTGATATCGCCCATTTCACCAAGGCGATCTGGTTGTTCCCGCTGTATCTGCTGGCGATAAACGTTTTCGTCCTGCCCATTGCCGTCGGGGGGCTGTTGCGGTTTCCGGGCGGTTCGGTCGATGCCGATACGTTCGTTCTGGCCCTGCCATTGGCGGAGGGGCACCCTGGTCTGGCCCTGGTGGCCTTCCTGGGGGGGTTGTCGGCGGCGACCGGCATGGTGATCGTCGAGTCCATCGCTCTATCCACCATGATCTGCAACGACCTGGTGATGCCGCTGCTGTTGCGCTGGAAGGGACTGGGGTTGCAGGAGCGGGGCGATCTGGGCGGGCTGTTGAAAGCCATACGCCGGGTCGGGATCGTCCTGCTGCTTGGGCTCAGCTATGCCTACTTCAAGCTTCTCGGGGAAGCCTATACCCTGGTTTCCATCGGTCTGCTTTCCTTCGCGGCGGCGGCCCAGTTCGCTCCTGCGATCTTTCTGGGCCTGTACTGGCGGGGGGGCACCGCTCCCGGCGCGCTGGCCGGACTTCTGGCCGGTTTTGCCACCTGGGGCTATACCCTGCTGTTGCCGTCGTTCGTGCGATCGGGCTGGCTGCCGGAGACGTTTCTCAGTCAGGGTCCCTGGGGTCTCGCGTTTCTGAAACCGCAGTCGCTGTTCGGGGTGGTGGGGCTGGATCCGTTGACCCATTCCCTGTTCTGGAGCCTGCTGGCCAACATTGGATTTCTGGTTCTGGTGTCCTGGGTTCGGCGGCAGACGCCCATCGAGCGGGCTCAGGCGACCCTGTTCGTCGAGAGTGTCAGCCCGATCCCGGAGGGTCCGGCCGCCGTCCGCTGGCAGAGTCGGGCGAGGGTGGGACGGTTGAGGGCTTTGGCGGCGCGGTTCCTGGGGCGTGAGGGGGCGGAAGAAGCCTTCCGCCGTCATGCCGAGGCCCGGAAGACGAAACTTTCTTCGTTCGACGTCGCGGATGTTCCTCTGGTCCAGTTTACCGAGCGGCTGTTGGGAGGGATCATCGGTGCCTCCTCGGCACGGGTCGTGGTGGCCTCCGTGGTACAGGACGATGGCATTTCGATGAATGAGATGATGACGGTTCTGGACGAAGCCTCTCAGGTTCTCAGCTACTCGCGCCAGCTTGAGCAGAAGTCGCTGGCCCTGGAGCGGGCTACCATAGAGTTGCGCCAGGCCAATCGGCGCCTGAAGGAACTGGACAGCATGAAGGACGAGTTTCTGTCCTCCGTGACTCACGAACTACGTACTCCGCTAACGTCCATCCGCTCCTTCTCGGAAATTCTACAGGACAATCCCAGTCTGGAGCTGTCTCGACGCAGCGAATTCCTGGGCATCATCATCAAGGAAAGCGAACGTCTGGCCAGACTGATCAATCAGGTGCTGGATCTGGCCCGCATCGAGTCCGGGCGCATGGTGTGGCGCGAGCAGGTGGTCCGCATGGGGGATGTGGTCCGGGAGGCGGCCGCCTCCATGCGTGGCGTCCTGGCGGAACGCCGGATCCTTCTGGATCTGTCGATCCCGGAGGATGTGGCACCGGTGTGGGGGGATCACGACGCGCTGATGCAGGTGGTCTTGAATCTGTTGTCCAATGCGGCACGTTTCGCGGTCCACGACACCGGCCGCATCGAGGTCCGGGTCTGGAACGAGGCGGAGACTCTCTGCGTTTCGGTGGCCGACAATGGTCCCGGCATTCCGGAGGAGGATCAGGAAATCATTTTCCAGAAATTCCGCCAGGCCAGGAATGCCACCGGCGGGACCGGCGGGACCGGGCTGGGGCTTGCCATCTGCCGCCGCATTATCGATCACCTGCAAGGGAACATCTGGGTCGAGTCCAAGCCCGGCCACGGTGCGACCTTCGTGTTCCGTATTCCGGTAATGTCGTCGGATGCCCGAACAGGATGATCGGGTTCACCTGATTATCCTGGAAAACCTGCTGCATATGCTGTTGTTCTGGGGTACGGTGGACCGGATCTCGTTTGTTGGGGCGTTTTTTGAACCTGTCGTGGAGCGATTGGCGGATGCCTGTTGAGTCGCAATTGATCCTGCTGAAACTGGAAGGAACCAGGTTCGCAGCCCAGATTCCCTTTCTGACGGGAAAGACGTTTACGATCCTGAAGGCGTCGACGGCGGCGGTTGGAGGGGCCGGCAGGTGGCTATTCCTGCAACCCGTGGGGGGAGGCGGATCGGCAGCGGGGGAGATTGTCGCCCTGAAGGTCGCGGATGGTCCGGCGCAGTTGTCCTGGCTCGTCGGCAAGAATTTCACCGTTGGTCAGGCACCGATGGTTGCCGGCGGTAACGCCAGCAAGCTTATCGTCCTGCATCCGGCGTCGGGACTGGCGGGCAAGGGCGCGCTGGGGGCCACGGTTGCGGCCAAGGGCAAGTGCTTTGGTGCAACGATAAAGAACGTGGCATTGCAGACCGCCGGCAAGGGAACGACCGCCGGCACTGCCGCGGTGACGGCGGGGAAGACTCTGAAGGGGGCTGCGGTGGTCAAGGGTGCCACCTCCGCCGGAACGATCTGGAGCGGCACCGGGATGAGCCTGGGGCTTGGCCTTGGTCTTGGCGGAGCCGGTCCGGTGATCCTGGGCGGTCTGGTCGCGGCGAGTGTCACCGGCTACGCCTACTACAGGTACAAGAAACGTCATGGCGAAAGGCCGTGGTATGAAAAAGACGAGTTCATGGAGGTTTTCTCCTGACTTCGGGGGGCGTGAGCCGGCGGTGCTTCCTGGCGGAAATGGACGGTGACCGTTGTGAGTGCCAGTGACTACCTCGTAAAGAGCGGGCTTCGGGATTGTGTCTGCTATGTGTCCGGCGGCAAGGTTGTTGTCGTGAAGGGGAGTCTGCCTCTTCTCGTGATGGGGGCTCCGCTTGGAGGTGGTGGGATCGGTGTCGGTACTGTCGCGGGTACGGGTGGGGCCGGTTTTCTGGCGATGGGGTCCCCGGCCGGAGCTGGCCCGGGGGGGGGTATTGATGGCCTCGCGGCCGCCGTTACGGCGGCGGCTAAGAAAATCTTCGCGCTGGGGGGCCTTCGGCTCCGAGAAAAAGCAGTTCATCTTCGACTGGTCAGATGTTACTGGATATACCCATAGCACTACTGTGACAGAAACTCCCAATGGCCGTAAAGCCGAG